>JAGRAL010000421.1 GCA_020434605.1 Bdellovibrionales bacterium | reverse complement strand
CTAGAGTCCATAATAAAGCTACCTTGTTATCAGGTGTTCTACCGCCCTTTTTAGCCATAGCAATAGCATAGATGGCCATAGCTAAAAATGCTACCGGCTCTAAAGCGCTAAATATCCCTCCTATCATCAGCCAGTACCTCGGTGTCCCGATATAATAATAGTGGTGACCTGTACCTAAAATCCCACTTAGAAACGTAAAGCCTACAATAACATACAGCCATTTTTCGATAATTTCTCTATCCACCCCTGTGATTTTAATTAACAAAAATGAAAGTATGGCGCCCATGATCAGCTCCCACACTCCTTCTACCCATAAATGAACTACCCACCATCTCCAATAAGAGTCATGTGTTTGATGATCCGTTGGAATCATCCCAGGAAGGTAAAGCAGAGCTGCCGCCAATAAGCCAAAGAACAAAACTAAGCTGGTCGTTGTATAACGCTTACCTTTCCATATGGTTCCTCCGATGATACCGATGAATAATAAGACATCAATAACGACTAAATAATCTAGAGGTCGAGGGATTTCTAAAAACTTTCTACCCTCCCACCACTGAAAATGAAAGCCAATAATAGCAGTGACTCCAACGAGAACGAAGGCAATAAGTTGCACATAGGCCCATTTAACAGAAAGAATTTCTCTATCAGATTCTTCTGGTATTATATAGTAGGCAGCTCCCATAAAGCCTGCCAGCAGCCACATTACAAGCAGGTTCGTGTGCGATGCTCTCGCCACATTGAATGGAATCCAATTGTGCAATCCATCCATACCAATATGAGCAAAGCCCATAAGAAAACCGTAAATCAATTGCAAACTAAACAGCAGCATGCAAACAGCAAAAAACCAATAAGCGACCTTCTGAGATTTATACTTCATGTTATTTTTTTTCCTTTAATGTTGATAAAAATGCAGCCAATTCTGAAATTTCTTCATCTGAAAGTGGTAACTTAGGCATTTTCGAATCACTTTTTATAGACATAGGATCTTTTAGCCAAGTCGTCAGGTATTGCACATCAAATCTAGAGCCAACTCCGTCTAGAGCCGGACCAATCTCTCCGCCTTGACCAGAAAGCTTATGACAGGCAATGCACATTTGGTTAAAGACTTGCGGACGATTTATATTTTTTACTATAGCTTCTTCGCCAACAGAACTGCCGTCGGCTTCTGGAGATGCCACTTTAATTAGATCTGGCTTTGGAGGAAAACCATTTAGATCCATTTTTCCTACCCAAATTAAAAATGCCGCTAAATCATTTATCTCTTGGTCATTAAGATGATAATTTGTCATCTTTCTCTGTCCTGGATACATCGCTTCAGGGTCTTTAAGCATTGCTTTAATAAATGCTTCCCCACGTCGTTCATAGACTTTTGTTAATTCAGGAGCGTAATAAGCCCCTTCGCCCATGATCGTGTGACATCCCATACAGTTTTTAGAGTCAAATAAGTGCTTTCCTCGAATCACTTCTTCAGTTAAGTCCTGACTCTTCGTTTGAGCAGGAATTCGCTGAAATGTATCTACTGTCAGTCCTATAAAAATGGCGGAGAACGCTGCCGTACCTACTATAAAAAATGCCTTAGCCTGTGATTTAGTTAACATTTATAATACCTCATCCGCCGCACATGCCACAACAGCCTGTGTCTTTATCTACTGTTTTTTTTACCTTGATTGCATTTATGCCTAGAGGTAATTCAGACAATTCTAATTTTAAATTTTTAATTTCAGCTGAACTTAACTCTTTTTTAAGAAGTTCTAAGCTGTTCTCTGAAATAACAGTAAAACTCTCTCCACCTTTTAACCCCTCGTATAACGAAAACAATAAGCCCGTGCGATGCGACGGCTCTATTGTATCAACATTAATCCTAGTCACGCTTTCAGACATACTTAGCTCCTATGTTCTAACTACGATATAATGTCTAAAAGGATACGCACTATGATCTAGATCATTTATTAGATGCATTTTTCATCCTAACGTATACAAACTGGAGGATTCTGCTCGTGAACCAGGCAACAATTAGTCATCCCCTATTTCAACAACTTGTGAAAGAACAATCTACTATAATAGATTTATTGGCCCAACTAGACCTGTGCGAAAACAATGACGATTTAAAAAAACTAAGTCTTAACCTACAAACTTTTGCTGAAATCCAGCACCATGAAAAAGAAGAGAGGCTTCTATTCACCACCATTTATCAAAACCAAAAGATCCATGAGGGTGGACCTATGTGCAGCCTATATTTTGACTTGCACCAGTTTGAAAATAGAAAAGTTAAAGTGGAGCAAATAATTGGTCGCACAATTAAACACACACACCAGCAAGCCATGTTATTAAAAAATAGAACCCCTTTAGTAATTCCCATTGAAGAGCACCAATCAGGCCGTGATTTACTTGCCTATATTTTAGAGAAAGTAGACCATACGGCTTTCGCTATTAATAAAATAAACTTAGAGCTATACAAAAACATACAAGTAAATCATATAAAAAAAGAAGCAAATTGCTTGTACCATATGTGCGCGGGCCTATTGTCAAAAGACACTGCCGACGAAATACTTGCCGAATGGATAAAGGACACCTAACAATGCTGCAACTCGATATTGACTGTTCCCCTGAAGAATTATCCTTGAAGAGTTTTTTTGTAGGCCCACAGGCAGAAAACAAAGAAATTTTATACAACGAAATAAGCATGGTTTTAGATCACTGGATAGATTGGCGTAGAGACTTTTGTCCTAACGATGGATTTGCCATCAGTGGCGACGATCAAAGCAATCCCGCATTTCAGAAGAAAATTCAAGAAATGCGCACCCATACTCAATCACTCCTAGATACTTTTTCAAAAGAAATACCTAAGTTTTCCCCTAGGTATCTAGGACATATGTTCTCTGAAATATCCTTACCATCTATCATTGGACACCTAATTGCCTTACTACATAACCCCAACAACATTTCAAAAGAATCTTCACGAGTTGGCATCAATATAGAAAAAGAGGCCATTCGCTACCTTAGCCAAATGGTCGGCTATTCTGAAAACTCACTTGGACACTTCACCTCTGGTGGAACAGTAGCAAATTTTGAGGCAGTAATTCGTGCCAAGAAAAAGCTAACAAATAATATTTTAAAACACAACGAACGTGACATTGGTTTTAACGAAGCCTGCTATATTTTCGACACCAATAAATTACCAACTAAAAATGATCTAAGTGACATAGAAATCTATAAATACATAAGTCATAAATATAAACTAGATTTTGAAGGCTTTACCCTCCTAGTCCCCGATAGCAAGCATTACTCTTGGACAAAGTCTGCTTCAATATTTGGTGTGGGGGCTAAAAATTTAACACTAGTAAGCCTAAACAAGCATGGTCAGATCTGTACAAGTGATCTACAAAAGAAAATCAATTCTTGTTTAGTAAAAAAAATCCCAATGATTTGTATTACTAGCGTATTAGGTACAACCGAATTAGGCACAGTCGATGCTATTGATAAAATTACAGAAGTGATCTCGTCTTATAAAACACAATATGGCTTTGATTTTTGGCATCACATAGACGCGGCCTACGGCGGATTTTTTACCTGCTTAAAAGACGGGAATATATTAAAACAA
>JAGRAL010000420.1 GCA_020434605.1 Bdellovibrionales bacterium | reverse complement strand
ATATTTATTTTATATTCTTTAAATGTTGTTAATCCGTGTAGTAGTGCATTACTGTCTCCACCACCACTTATTCCGACAACGATAGTTGCGCCCTCAATAATATTGTTTCTAATAAACTCGTGAACATTTTTAGCGATAATTTCTTTGCACTCGTCAGGATTTAGTGGCTTTAGGTAATTCTCGATTTGACCGGCCTCGTTATTGTATTTTTGGTAAATATACTCTGTGGCCGCTTCCGTATTATCGTTATTTATAATATTTAGGTTCATGACTCTGGCTGCAAAAGGATGGATATTTCTGCTGTAGTAGACGTAATATTTTTTATTTTCTAAATCATGAACTTGTTTTTCTAAACACGGTGTGAGTTTTAACTCACCCTGATCTTCTTGGTATATTGTCACAGCACTCCATGGAATCTCATTTTTTTGAAGTACTTCTAATACTGTATCATTATCTTCTGCATTCAGACTCAAGCGTCCGTGGGATGTTACTAATAAAAGCTCGGCTGTAGACATAATTACTCCTGGTTAAATAAAAAGAGGGCGTATACGCCCTCTTAAGATGACAATTACATAGACCCCATATCGTTACCGCCACCGCAGATTAAATCTAAACTATTTTTAGATGTCGGAAGACTTTTTGATGTCAGACGGATGTCTTCAAGTTCTGCAACGCTTAAATTTAGGTGCTGTGCTTTTGCTGACAGATTAGCAATTTGTTTATTCTTTAAATCAAAGTTGCTAGCTGTAGTTTTTTGGTTGTTTGCATATAAATTCATACTTTCTCCTTTTTAGAAAATAGTTGTATTTAAGCAAAGCAAGGTAAGTGCCAAAATAAATTTAGCTTAAAGTGAAGTGTATTTGAGTTGAGACTTTTTATTTTTGTAAAATCGGATTTTATACTAGAAACTGGACGAACCTAAGAAATCACCAATAAGGCGCATCGACCGTAATATCACCCTCAACGCTTGCGTTACAGGCGCAGCGATGGCCGCTAGGCACGTCTTTAATTTCCATTAAATCTCTTTCATCGGGAGTGATTGCAGATAAGTTATGTCCACCATCAGCGATGGTGAGCACACATTTTCCGCAAATCAGTTGCCCCTTACATGAGCTGGCAACCGGTACCTGGTTTTTTAAAAGGGCTTTCATAAGGTTAGCACCCTCTTCTACCTCAACGGCAGGTCGTCCTTTTACAAATGAAATCTTTGGCATGGTCCAAACCTACTATTTCTTTCTGCGTCAATCAATCAAAAGGTCATGACCTCATGACAGAGAAGGGATCTTGTCATATACTTTGTCTTTAGTAGGAGAAAATACATGGAAAAAGTGATTATTATTGGTTCAGGTCCCGCTGGATACACAGCTGCTTTGTATACAGCCCGAGCAAACTTAAATCCTCTACAAATTGAAGGTGAGGAAGTGGGTGGCCAATTAATGACAACCACTGACGTTGAAAACTACCCAGGTTTTCCAGACGGAGTCACTGGCCCTGAGATGATGGAGATTTTACGAAAGCAAGCAGGGCGTTTTGGTACAAGATTCATCTCTAAACTTGTAACTAAAGTTGATTTTTCAAAAAGACCTTTTACGGTTTGGGTAGGAAAAGATGAGTACAAGGCCGAATCAGTCATTATCTCAAC
>JAGRAL010000419.1 GCA_020434605.1 Bdellovibrionales bacterium | reverse complement strand
AATCTATCTATACTGTCTCTATGGTAAAACATATTGCCCTTATATTGTTTTTTTCTATACCTAGCTTTGCAGACGAGGGTGCAGTGAGTTTGCAAGAGGCGTATACTTCAGCAAGCAAAAATGCAGATTATGACCTTTTGAATCGAAGTATTAAGGGTCAGGCGAAGAGTCGACTTGAACAAGCTAAGTCCTACTTGTTTCCTAAAATTACGGCTACTGGTACTTATAAAGAAGATCGCTCTGACACTGATAGTGATAAGACTGAAACAAGCCAAAAATCAGTAAGCATCAACCTTAGACAACCTTTGTTTAAAGGTGGATTAAGCTCTGGTATACAAAAAGAAAAAGCTGGGGTCGAGGCCTCTGAAATTACTGTAAAGCAAAATGATCTCAACTTATTTCAGACTGTTGCCAAGTCTTACTATCGAATTTTGTTGTTAGAAAGCACTCTAGAGGTTTTAAAAGAAATTGATCAAGTTAGTTTTAACCGGGTTAAAATTATACGCTCGCGAGTTGCTATTGGCCGTTCTAAACGCAGCGATTTATTATCCAATGAACTTCAAAATCAGGCCTTCAGAATCGAATTGGGGCAATTACAGGTTAGTCTACAAGCAGAAAGAGAAAGTTTTTCTAGACTTACAGGCTTAAGTTCGATAGTTACTTTAAGTAAAGAAGAGGCTTTGCCTAATCTTAAACAGATGGATTACTACATCCATAAAATGCCCGATATGCCTGGTCTACAACTACAAGCTAAGAGTGTCAGGATAGCTGAAAAAAGTGAGTCCGTTTTAAAGTCACAGCATCTACCTAGTTTATATTTAGATCTTGGTGCTAAGTTTGGTGAAATCACAAATAATGATGAGGGCCAAGATCTTACAGCACTATTAACTTTAGAGGTGCCTTTGTTTGAAGGCGGTAGAGTAAGTGCTGAGGCGAGAGAGGCTGCATGGAAAAGAAACGAAGAGACGGCAAAGTATCTAGCCCTACAAAAGGACAATCTGCTGCTACTTAAAAATTTATACAATGGGCTTCAAAAAGACATAGAGTTTTTTAGTATCTACGAAGAGTCGTTGAGTACTGCTAAAAAGAATTATCAGTTTTTTAATAAAGAATTAAAGTTAGGCTTAGTTTCAAATTTAGAGTTATTGAGCTCACTCACTGACTACTTAAATGCAAAAAAGAATCGCGAAGAAGCTTATTTTCAATTAAAGCTTGCTGAATTAAATCTTAAACAACTTGTTGGCGAGATAGACTAGCTCGTTGAGAGGGTGATGTATGAACTTGATTGACCTATCCCTTAAAAGGCCAGTGTTTGCTTGGGTCTTAATGTTTAGCTGCATCGTTTTTGGTGCTATATGTATGAATCGTATGGGCGTTAGCCAATTACCTGACGTAGATTTTCCGGTTTTAAATATTTCAATGTCCTATGAAGGTGCAGCTCCTGAGGTTGTAGAGTCTGAACTGATTGATCCATTAGAGCAAAGGCTACTAAGTGTTGAGGGCATTAAAGAGATGCGATCCCAAGCAAGCCAAGGCAGTGGAAGAATCACATTAGAATTCGATATTAATAAAAATGTAAACGTTGCTCTGCAAGAAGCTCAAGCTGCTATTAGTGAGTTTCGTTTGCCTCCTGGAGTAGATCCTCCTGTAGTCAGAAAAGAAAATCCCGAAGAAGATCCTATTATGTATGTGTCTATATTTGGAAAAAAGGATCTAAAAGAAATTTTAAATTGGATTGATAACTATTTAATAGATCAAATTCAATTTTTACCGGGTGTTGGGCAAGTTAGTGCCAGTGGATTTAGTCAAAGAAATTTACGAGTTTGGATTGACCCTAAAAAGTTAGAAAAATATGAACTAACTATTAATGATGTTGTAGACACCTTAAGTACGCAACACTTAGAGAGTGCTGCCGGACAATTTTCTGAGGGCGAAAGAGAGTTGCGCGTTCGCTGGATGGGTGAGGCCTCTGACGTTGAAGATGTTGAGAATATTTTGATTTTAAAACGTGGTGGTCAATTGATCAGCCAAAGTAATATTCGAATCAAGGATGTTGCTAGAATTGAAGATGGTTTATCGGATATTAGGCGTGTTGCAAGATATAAGGGGCAACAAACAGTATCGATTCGTATTTTAAAACAAAGAGGTACCAACGAAGTAGAGGTGGCAAAGGCTGTTAAGGATAAACTAAAAAGTATTCAATCAAGTTTTCCAGAAGGTTACAACTACCGAGTGAACGTAGATTTTACTAAATCCACTGCTGCCACGGTTGATTTAACTACGGAAAAGTTATGGATGGCTGGGCTCATCACTATTTTAGTTTGCTTTTTGTTTTTAGGTAGCTACCAAGCGGCTATTAATATTTTATTTGCTATTCCTACATCTATTGTAGGTACATTTGCTGTTCTGTATTTTTCTGGGTTTACATTAAATTTATTTACGCTGTTAGCATTAACTTTAGCGATATCCATCGTCGTCGATGATGCGATTATGTTGTTAGAAAACATTGTCAGGCACTATAGGATGGGTAAAAGCTCGTTTAAAGCAGCAAGTGATGGGGCAAAAGAAGTATTGCCAGCAGCAATTGCAGCTACTTTAGCTGTTGTTGCCATTTTCTTACCTGTTATTTTTATGGATGGAATTATAGGAAAGTTTTTCTATCAATTCGGTATTACGATTTCAGCGGCAGTTTTATTATCTTTATTAGAAGCAGTTACTGTTACACCTATGCGCGCGGCTGCTTTGTTAAGTTCTGAGCCTAAAATTGGTAAACTAGAGTCGTATTTAGAACACAAGTTTGAGGCTTTATCTAAAGTATATCAAAAAATACTGGTAGTAACTTTAAAGTTTAAGTGGTCAGTATTAATTGTTTCTACTTTGGTGTTTATAGTTTCTCTGCTTCTTATTTTTAAAGTGAAGCAAGAATTTGTACCAGCCCAAGACCAGGATCTGATTATTATGTTTGCGCAGACAAGTCCTGGAGATTCACTAGAAAAAACCAACCGCATCTCTTTAGAGCTAGAAGAGCGAATAAAAGATGTGGAGGGCATACAAAGCTTTTTTATTTCAGTGGGAGTGGGGCAGTTATTTGTTCCTATTACATTACTACCAAAGGCAGAGAGAAAACTTAGTCACTTAGAGATTATGAATATTTTAAGAGAAAGAGTGAAAGACTTAAAAGGAATTCGTGTCAATATGCGTGATATTTCTGCTAGAAATCTATCAGCCGGTAGGCAGAATCCACTGTCGATTAGTTTAAGGGGTGGTGACTTAAATGTTTTAAGTCAAAAGGCGCAGGAGTTAATCCAGGAATTAGAAAAACAAGGTGTGGCTGTAGATTTAGATACGGATTACAGACAAGGTTTACCTGAACTACTTATCGCACCTAATCGTGAAGCTATGGCGGATAGAGGGGTTAGCATTGAATCAGTGGGCCGAACTCTGTCCGCTGCGGTTGGTGGGCTTAGGCAGGGGCGCTACACGGCAGATGGAAGGCGCTACGATATTAGATATAAAATTCCTGATGAATTAATCAGGTCGGCTGATGATATCAAAAGAATCTATGTTCGAAATGGAGCTGGAAATCTTATTTCGCTAGAAAGATTGGTAGATGTAAAAGAATCTAAAACCACACAAGCTATTACTCGTGTCAACAGATCTAGGGCGATATCTGTCTATGGCAGTTTAGCTCCAGGCCAATCACAAGCCAAGGTCATTGCAAAAGCAGAGGAAATTGCTAAACAGATTTTACCTACTGGTTATTCATATGCGCTAGAAGGTAGTTCGGCTGGATTCTCACAAGCCTTTAAGAGTTTGTATGCAGCACTTCTTATTGGAATTTTAGTGGCTTATTTGATCCTGGCTGTGCAGTTTAACTCTTTTGTTCATCCGTTCTCTGTTTTAATGGCATTGCCGTTTAGTATCACAGGGGCCTTACTCGCTCTATGGGTATTTGATCAATCGTTAAATCTATTTTCGTTTATAGGTATTATTGTATTAATGG
>JAGRAL010000418.1 GCA_020434605.1 Bdellovibrionales bacterium | reverse complement strand
AGATAGAGATTTTAAAATTTCATCTAGAGGATAAGATCCATCAAACTCAAGTTTGATATTGTCAAACTCTGGAAAACTAAAGAGTTTTGCTACGTAAGCTGGATCACTTATTGGTTCTGTAAGTATTTTTTTGTATATCGCAATTAATTTTTCATCAAATGTAGTCCCTTGCTTTTTTTGTAATAGATCGATGTTCTTTAATATGTCCGTAGTAACCAGCTGTTGCATGGCTTCCCATTTTGAAAAAGCATTCGTATCATGCGTGGCGAGGTCATATATTTCATTTTCGATTGGCTGGTACTTTAAAATAATTGGTGCCGAAAAATCTCTAAGAAATGATACCCGAGAGTTTTTAGGAGCATTCAGCGTTATTGATTCTGTATCTTTTGTGATTTCTAAAAGAATCGTATCGCCTCGATTTTGTATTTCACAAGTCGAAGAAACAACCTCAATCTTTTCTATGCACTTTCCGCTCTCATCAATTAATCCTATTGAAATAGGTAATAATAGTGGTGAAGTGATTTGTTTAAAATCTAATTTTAAGTGTTTTGAGCTATCATCGCGAGAAACCTCTAATTTAGGAGTCCCTTTTTGTGTATACCATTTTTGAAAATAAGTAAGATCCTTTTTGCTTGCCTCACTCATCGCAAAACAAAAATCCTCAGTGGTAACAGCTTTACCGTCAAATAGCGCAAAATATTTTTTGATACCCAATTTAAATTTATCACGGCCAATTAAGGTTTCAATCATTCGAATTAATTCAGCGCCTTTTTCATAAATAGTAGCTGTATAAAAATTTGAAATATTAAAAGCCTCACTAGGACGAACTGGATGTGAATTACTTCCAGCATCTTCACTAAATTGTGAAGTTCTAAGTCTTATCACATCATCAATACGTTTTACGCTTCTAGAATTTAGATCAGAGCTAAACTCTTGATCTCTATATACCGTTAGACCTTCTTTTAGACTCAATTGAAACCAATCTCTACATGTAACTCTATTGCCAGTCCAATTGTGAAAGTATTCATGCCCAACAACAGATTGGATGTTATAAAAATCCACATCAGTAGCAGTCTCTGTATCTGCAAGTACGTATTTTGCGTTAAAAATATTTAAGCCCTTGTTTTCCATGGCTCCAAAATTAAAATCATTAGCAGCAACTATCATGTAGCGATCTAAATCGTATTCAAGATCATACCTGTCTTCGTCCCATTTCATAGATTCTTTTACAGACTTCATTGCGTGGTGCGCTTTACTGCTCATGCCTTCGTCCACATATATTTCTAGTAAAATGTTTCTTCCAGAGCGGGTAGTGAAAGAGTCAGTGATTTTATCAAAATTACCAGCTACTAATGCAAAAAGGTAGGCGGGTTTAGGAAAGGGGTCTTCCCACGTGACGGTTGTAATATCACCCTTTTTAGTTTCACTTACTAAGTTTCCATTAGATAGTAATACAGGGTAACCACTAGCGATAATTGTAGTCGTAAATTTTGATAAGACATCTGGACGGTCTTGATAATACGTGATTTTTCTAAACCCTTCGGCTTCGCATTGAGTAAAGTATTTGTTGTTTGATGAATATA
>JAGRAL010000417.1 GCA_020434605.1 Bdellovibrionales bacterium | reverse complement strand
AATAAACAAAATTGATAACGATTAATTTAATAACTGAGTAATTAATAAGTAACACGCGAGGTGATATATGAAAATTTTAACGACGCTAATATTAGTTATGTTAACAAGTCATTCTTATGCCGCCTCGGGTGGGCTCTTTGTAGAGCCCTACGCAACCTATGAAAGTGGTACTGCCGAGATGAACCTTGGCACTGATGGCGACCCCGACGGAGACTTGGAAGGTTGGGGTGCGGGTCTAAGGCTAGGATTACATGCGGGTGATATATTTTTTGTAGGTTTAGACGGTATGTATTCCGAGCCAGACTTTAAGGATGATAGTGGTGATAGCTTTGATTTTGACACAAAATCTTGGTTGCTAGGTCCTGTGGTTGGCTTACAGACTCCGTTCGCTGGTTTAAGAATTTGGGGCGCATATATGTTGGCTGGTGAGATAGAGTTAGATAAAACTGACGATGCATTTAATATTGCCTATAAAGATCCTAAGATCTTTAAACTCGGAGCAGGTTTGCGCATTGGTGTTGTAAGTTTAAATCTTGAGTGCTTAAGTGGAACTTACGAGAAAGTTGAAGTAAAAAATGCGGGACCATTTTCTGGCACCTATGACAGTGAACTTGATAGAGATTCTTATATACTAAGTCTTAGTTTTCCATTCTCGCTCTGACGATCGTCTAGTCCTGTGAGAAATTGAGACAATTTTCTAAAGCCCCTCTCGAAACATTCCGATGAGAAGTTCGGAGGTTCGAGATGGGAAACGCAGCACTGAAATTAGAGTTTGATACACAGCCAGATGAAGTAGCACACCTGCAAGGAAACTTACAAAATATGTTCGATGCTCTCTATCAATTAGGAGTGATCGATCCCGTTCTCGAAATGGATTGGAATGAAGCGATGGAACACGCTGATATTCACAGAGGAAAAATCTCTTCTGCGATCCAAGTTGCCAATTATTTTCATAACGATATAGACAAGCTTATGAATGAGCTTCGTCAGTTTGATGAAACCGTATTAGGTTATCTTGCCATGGAGGTGGCCCGTGAATTTGCAGATTTTCACTCGCGCAAAGAAATTCATTAGTCTTATAGCTATTGGAGTTTTAGTTGCTAGCCAAGCGTTTGCTTGGGAAGTAGATTTGTCTCGAAGAGAAAAGGATCTACAAAGAAACCCGGCTTCCGCACCTAAACCTGTGATTGAATTACCAGTGCCAGGATTTATCAAAGATTTCATCGTTGGAGAAAAGCCAAAGGGTGGAGACATTGTAATTTTAAATACTGAAAAAGGTTTTGTACCAAATCAAATCCAAGTTTCAACAGGTGAGTCATACACAATTCATGTTGTAAACGTAAATGAAAATGAAAAAAATATTAGTTTTATTTTAGATTCGTTTGCAGAACACTTTGGAACTTTCTATGGTAAGACAAAAACTTTTACTATTGAGCCTACCAAAGAAGGGGTTTATACATTCATCTCTCCAGAGGTAGCTGCTGAAGGTAAACTTGTAGTTACTAAATCAGAATCTCAACCACAAATGCAACCATCGGTTGAGAATAGATTGCCTGCGAGTGAAGAATGCGCGAAACCTTAGAAGCTTTTCAATCCGCGATTGATAATTTTTTGCAACCAGTGAAGGCGTTTCTGGAAGACGAAAGTATTTCAGAAATTCTTATTAATGGCCATGAAGAAATTTTTGTTGAGGTGGCGGGAAAACTTCAAAAGACGACAGCTAAATTCAATAGCGAAGATGATCTTAGAGCAGCTGTAAATAATATTGCGCAAAGTGTGGGAAGAAGAATCACAGAAAAAGAACCAAGACTAGATGTAAGATTACCTGATGGTTCTAGAATTCATGCAGTGATACCTCCGGTAACAAAAGGTACCTCTGTTGCTATTCGAAAATTTAAAAAAACAAGTGTTAATTTTAAACAATACATTCAGTGGGGAGCTATCTCTGTTGAAGCCGCACAATTTTTAGATGCTTGTATGTATCTTGGAAAAAATATTTTAGTCAGTGGTGGGACTGGTTCAGGAAAAACAACACTGCTTGGTTTGCTTTGTAGTCGCGTTCCTAAACAACAGCGTGTGATTGTAATTGAAGACTCAGCTGAATTAGACATTGATTATGAGCACGTACTTTATATGGAAACACAAATGGCTGATGTAAGTGGTGACGGCGAAGTGAGTATGGAAGATTTGTTAAAAAGTTCTTTACGAATGCGTCCTGACCGCATCATTGTGGGTGAGGTTCGCGGTAGCGAGGCAATGGAACTCATCAATGCGATGAACACGGGACACAAGGGATGTTTGGGAACCGTGCACGCTAACGCACCTGCAGATGCTATGGTACGTTTAGAAGTTTTAGCTATGAGCGGAGAGACAAAAATTAGCCAAAAAGCTGTGCAATATCAGATAGGAACTGCTGTTAATATAGTAGTTCAAATCTCAAGACTATCTGATGGTAGCCGCCGTGTGACAGAAATAGCTGAGGTTTGTGGGTTAGATGATGCTGGGTATTATCAAATAAAGCCAATTTACGATTTAAGAAATTTACAGAGAGCACCTGATGGCAAAATGGTTGGTAGCCTAGAGCCAACTGGCTACGTTCCAAGTTTTATGCATGAAATTCAGGCAAATAAGATTCCCATTCAAATTACTAGGTTTCAGAAAAAAACAGATGTTGCTTAGTTAGGATTCTGTCAGAGCCATTTTTCACACCCATAAGTCCTTGTCATGACTAGGCATTCAAGCTAG
>JAGRAL010000416.1 GCA_020434605.1 Bdellovibrionales bacterium | reverse complement strand
AAATGGCTATGAGTGGAGATCTAAATGTTGGGCTCTATGGAGTTCTTGTATTTTTAACTCAACGACTTTTGTGGCCATTGACAGGCTTAGCAGATACGGTGGATTTGTTTGAAAGAGCTATGGCCTCAGCTGACCGCGTTTTAGATTTATTAGACATACCTGTAGATTTAGAAAAAAATATTAAATCTGATGTAGCTGACGTAAGTAAGGGGATTCAGTTTGCAAACCTTAGTTTTAGTTATGCGAATCAAGTACCTATATTAAAAAATGTGGACATAGATGTACCAGCAGGTAAGACAATAGCAATTGTTGGACCTACTGGCTCAGGAAAAAGTACTGTTACAAAATTACTACTTCGTTTTTATGACTCTACCTCTGGTGAAGTAATGTTTGGTGGTAAAAATATTCGAGAGCTTGACCCTCAGTATTTACGAACACAGATAGGTCTTGTTAGTCAGGACGTTTTTTTATTTCAAGGCACAATTTATGAGAATATAGTTTACGGAAATCCATCGGCAACGATGAGTGAAGTGATTCAAGCTGCAAAAAGAGCTCATGCGATGGAGTTTATTGAGCAATTGCCTGAGGGTATGAATACTTTAATAGGGGAGAGAGGGCAGAAACTCTCTGGTGGACAAAGACAAAGACTTTCTATTGCTAGAGTAATTTTAAAAAACCCACCCGTTTTGATATTGGATGAAGCCACTTCGGCAGTGGACAATGAAACTGAAAAGGTCATTCAGGCCTCATTGATCGAAGCTACAAAGGGGCGAACAACGATTGTAATAGCACATAGGCTCTCTACAATTACCCATGCCGATCAAATATACGTATTGGCAGACGGAAAAATTGTTGAAAAGGGTACTCATCAGGATTTACTGAAGCTCCAAAAGGTCTACTCGCAGTTGTGGAATGCACCTACTATTTGATAAGTAGGCGCCTGCCACAAGATATTTTTATGGGTCTAAAAAGCAATTATAATGGCGTTGATGAATAATTACATTTCCGTAGGTGTATTAAAATAATAAGTAGATCGTCTTAAATTTCTTGTGTATCTCATCTCTTGTGATGAATTTACAGAATAGCAAACTTATTCCTACTTTTTCTTTTCATTGGCATTGGTGCTTTTAGCACTACATATATCTATTACCTAACTTACATTCTATTTCTATAACTCCATTTTTACTTTAAGGACGTAACGATGTATACAGTGCTTATGTATATGCTGCTAACGGTAGCGGCAGCCAATTCTGATGAAATTTATTCTAATACGCTTATGCTAAAAGGCATGGCCTTGGGTTATGATATTCAAATCGAACAGCATGCTATCCCTAAAAACTTACTCTCAAAAGCGGTCACTGAAGCTTTAAAAAGAGAAAAGGTTCAGCAGCTTACACTAACTTATGACAATGATTCAAAAGAGATGTCTGAATATTTAGAATCAGAAGCTAAGGCTAGGCGTATATCAGTTCGAAGTATTTCAGAATCTGTATTAAATGAAATGCAGCCAGGTGGTGTTGATAAAGTTAGTGTAAGTGAGAGAGCAGGTCTAAGGACGCTACTAATAATTAGGTGTGTCGGTTTAGGAGCAGGGTTATTTGTTGGAACGGGTAGTAGTCTTGCTATTGCTGCTTATGCAGGGATATTTAACTATATATTAATGGAAACTTTATATATTCCAAAACGTAACGGGCATATGCCAGGTGTAGACTTTGTAAGCGCCTTGATGTCAAAGGCAACAAATCTAGCCAAGAAAAACAATCCTAATATTAGTAGTGCTAGATTATCAGTAGTCGAGGGATTTACTAATTTTATCATTAATTATACAATGAACTTAGCTATGCTGATTCCTTTTTTGGGTATGACAGGGGCTGACTTTAAAGTCTATCTTGAAGCTTTTGTAACATCTGATCTTTATTTAAAATCAGCATATCTTGCGACACTTACAACTTTGTTTTTATCGTCTTGGAAAATGGCTGCTAGTAAGTGGGAAAAACTACGATCAGAGAAAAAGATAAATGTTGTAAACTCTAAAACACAAAGCAGATTAATCAATGGAATTGATTTTATAATGTCGTTTGTAAATCCAGGATTTTGGGCTGGACAATTTGCAAACCAAATTATAGTTACCACGGTTGGCATCACAGGGTTTTTAGCTTATTTTTATTATGATGTACGTGATGTGGTATTCACTAAAATTAGTGACTATAACATTTTTAATAAAAGATCGTGTGCTCAATTGTTTGATAACTAGTAAGAGTAAGTTTGT
>JAGRAL010000415.1 GCA_020434605.1 Bdellovibrionales bacterium | reverse complement strand
AAAAGCGATAAACCCTAAGATTAAAATTGTTGGAGTACAGGCTGCAAATACGCCTAGTATGCAAAAAAGTTTTTTAGAAAAAAAATTGGTTAAAGATGTAGAAAACTCAGGGACTATCGCAGATGGGATAGCAGTTAAATATCCAAACGAGTATATCTTTGATAATTACTTAACTAAATATGTGGACGAAATGGTAACTGTTAGTGAAGAAGAAATGGCAGATGCTATGGTCTTCTTATTAGAGAGATGTAAGACGGTTGTAGAGGCCAGTGGGGCTGCTTCCATGGCTGCGGTCTTTCAAAAAAAGGTACAACTTGGAAAAAAGGTATGTTGCCTGTTAAGTGGTGGTAACGTTGATTTAAATATAGTGTCTAAGATTATTGACCAAGGCTTGTCCAGAAGAGGCCGCATTGTACAATTAGAGGTAAGAATTCTGGATCAACCAGGTAGTTTAAGTAAACTGACTAAAATTATTGCTGATAAACGTGCTAATATTTTAGAAGTCTATCACGATCGACTGGCTACCGGCATGCTGTTAAACGAAACTCAAATTGAATTTGTTCTAGAGACATTCAGTCATGAACATATCGAAGAAATTAAGCAAGAGCTCAGAGCAGCAGGCGCTAAGGTTTAAAAACTCAGCAGTAACGCAAAGCCTCACATACTAAGTAAGTCTTAACCCGTTTTCGACGACGTGCTACCAATTTGTAGTAAGGCTTACATTTTATGAAAATAGCAAAAGAATTAGATAAGTTGATTCCCTATCAGGCTGGTAAACCCATTGAGGAAACCAAGCGTGAGTTTCAACTAAAAGAGGTATACAAGCTAGCCAGCAATGAAAACGCGTTAGGTATGAGTCCTAAGGCGCGGCAAGCTATTGAAGCAGCTGTAAAAGATTTGTTTCGATACCCTGATCCAGCAGCCTTTGATTTAACACAAAAATTTTCTAAACTTTTAGGTGTAAATCCGGATGAGCTTTTGTTTTGTAATGGCTCAGACGAGGGCATTGATTTATTGATCCGCGTTTTTTGTAATCCTGGAGATAAAATATTAACCTCACAGTATGCGTTTGCAGCCTACGGGGTAAGAGCGGGTGCCAGTAGAATTGAAATCACAAACGTGCCAGCAACCAGTGATTTTAAAATTGATCTAAGCGCATTTAAAAAACATTGGACAGAAAAACATAAATTAATTTTTTTACCAAACCCAAACAATCCAACGGGTTCTTACTTTAATAAGGCTGAGTTTGAAGACTTTTTAAATGACTTCGGAAACCGTGATGATGTGATGATTATACTGGATGAAGCTTACATCGAATTTGTAAGAGCGAAAGATTATCCAAACGGAATTGAGTACTATAAGAAGTTTTCAAACATTATGCTTTGTAGAACTTTAAGTAAGGTTTATGGCTTGGCAGGACTGCGAATAGGTTATTTAGTAGGTAAGCCAAAGTATTTAAACTATCTACATCGTGTGCGTACACCGTTTAACATTAATTACTTAGCCCAAGTGGGGGCTCTGGCTGCAATTGACGATCTAGAATATGTCAAAGCATCGCAAGAGCTTGTGTGGATGGGTTTGGATTATTTTGCAGAAGAATTTAAAAAACTTAATATTAAAGCATATCCATCAGAAGCAAATTTTATGCTATTTGATTGTGCAGGGCCGGCGGCACCACTTGCTCAGGGACTGCTCAAAAAGGGTTTAATTTTACGACCCTTGATGCCATATAGCCTACCAAATCATCTTCGGATCAGTGTAGGGTTGAAAGCTGAAAATGAAATTGCTATGAAGTGGATTGGGGAAATTTTTTCGAAAAGGTAGGGGAGTGTGACGGTGATTACTATTGATGGTCCCGCAGCGTCTGGAAAATCTTCAGTGAGTAGAGAGCTAGCTAGAAAACTAGGTTGGGCCTGGGTTTCTACGGGCTCATTTTATCGTGGTCTTGCGTATGTAGCGAATGAATTAAAATATGATTTTAATGATGAAGAAGCATTAGCTAATTTAGCCGTTAGCGATGTTTGGCAAGTTCGATTAGACCCAGAGAGAACTCTTGTTTATTTTAAAAATAAAGATGTCACATTAGAGGCTCACAGTGAGTCTGTTGGTACCCTTGCAAGTAAAGTTTCTCAATATCCAAAAGTGCGTGAAAGCCTTCTACAAGCGCAAAGAAACTGCGCCTCTAATGTACCAGGTCTCATTGCTGAGGGCAGAGATTGTGGCTCTGTAGTTTTTCCTACGGCTATGGTTAAAGTCTATCTAACTGCAGATCAAGAAAACCGAGCGCAAAGAAGAGCCATTGAAAAGGGTGAAGATGCGAAGCACATAGCCTATGCTCAAAAAGAGAGGGACCAGAGAGATTCTGAGAGAAAAGTAGCTCCTCTGCAAGTACCTGAAAATGC
>JAGRAL010000414.1 GCA_020434605.1 Bdellovibrionales bacterium | reverse complement strand
CGCGACCTTAGTGTGGCCGATAGACGTGAAATAGCAATTTCAAAATTAACTCAGGTCGGTTTGGATGTAAAAAGCTATGACAAACTTCCTTCAGAATTAAGTGGTGGTATGAGAAAACGTTGTGGTCTTGCAAGAGCCTTAGCCCTTGATCCAGAAATCATATTGTATGATGAACCAACGACCGGTCTTGATCCGATAATGACAGAAACTGTGGATAATTTGATTTTATGTACGCATAATCATAGAGAGGGAGTAACTAGTGTAGTTATAACGCACGATTTGTTCGCGGCGTTTCGCTTAGCTCACTTTGTTGCTATGTTGGATAACGGAAAGGTTCTGTTGTCTGGTACTCCTCAAGATTTTCTCAAATCAGATATTGATTTGGTAAAACGATTTGTTGAAAAAGGGATGAAGCATTCGTGAGTCTAGGTAGTGCAACTGAGTTAAAAGTGGGTGCTGTTGTTTTAGCTGTGCTAGGACTAATTGTCTTTATGTCTTTTTCTATGAGTGAAGATCCTAGCTACTTAGGCACATCCAAAAAATATTTTTTCTATACTCCCGATGCGAGTGGTTTGATCAAAAAGTCTTCTATTAAATTAGCAGGTATTGATGTGGGTGTTATACGCGATATTCAGCTAAGAGATGGTCTTGCCTATGTTGAGATTACGTTGAAATCTGATATCAAATTAAGTCCTTCTTCAAGAGTAGAGGTTAGAGCTAATGGTATCTTAGGTGATAAATATGTTGAAGTAGTACCAGGAGACATCAGAGACGGGGTGCTTGAAGATGGCTCTCAAATTTTAGAAGTAAGAGATACTGGTTCGCTTGCGGCTTTAATGAATGAAGTAGGTAAGATTGCGGGTTCACTAAGTAGTGTTGCGAAAACAATTGAGCAAGCGGCTACTAAAGATGGTGATCGTTCAAGTCCGATCGGACGAATTATAAATAATATGGAAGTTTTTACTGCTGATCTTGCTGAGATTTCTAGTGGGCGTAAAAGAAAAATTGGTGAGATTATTGATAGCGTACATGATGTGACAACAGGTCTTAGCGATGTGTTTAATGATCAAGGGGAGCATGGCTTTAAAGCCAATTGGGCTAAGTTATCTAATACAATCACTAAGCTAGATGAATCCATGGATAATATTAAATCAATCACTGGAAAGATCAACTCGGGCGAAGGTACTTTAGGAAAGCTAGTTAATGATGAAACGACAGTGGATAGCGTTAATGAAACACTAACACAAGTAAACGAATTTTTTGGTTCTGCAGGAAAGTTAAGAACAGATATAGACTTTCACTCAGAATATCTAGCTGAGGATGAGTTAACGAAGAGTTATCTGTCAGTTAAAATTCAACCAGGGTTAGATAGGTTTTATGAGATAGGTCTTGTTGATGATCCTCGTGGTGTTAGTGAAGAAGAGCAGGTGATATCGGGTCCTACCGGTGGAGCCACAACTGATACTACAACGACAACAGTGTTTAAGAACAAACTTAAGTTTAACGCTTTAATTGCTAAAAACTTTTTTAATTTAACGGTAAAGGCCGGTATTATTGAAAATGAGGGTGGTGTAGGTTTTGATTACTACCTATATAGCGACAAATTAAAGTGGAATTTAGATGTTTATGATTTTGACGAAGTAAATGTGCGCAGTTCCTTAAAGTGGTCATTCTATAGAGGTATCTATGTGCTTGGCGGCGTGGATGATATTTTAGATAAAAGAACTGGTATTAGTAGCTATTTAGGTGCGGGGCTATATCTGACGAACGACGATATAAAACTTCTACTATCTGGGCTGTCATTGTAATGGATCAGGATCAATTACACTCAAAAATATACATTATAAAATCAGCTCAGCAAATATTGGGTCCATTTACAATCAAAGAAATTATCGATCAGATATGGGAAAAAAAGATTCATGCGTTTGATGAAGTTAAGACCCCATTCACTAGATGGAGTTTTTTAAGAGATGATGCTGCTCTAGGAAAAGTATTTAAAGATATTATCGAATCAAGAGTGAATTCAGAAGAGACTGAAGATCTTACAACAACGCTAGAAAAAACAGCGTTCACCGTTTCTCAAAAACTTTTACAAATAAAAGAATTATCTCATCATACTGCCTCTGTGGTCGACTATCACTCAAATTCATTTGACGATTACAAAGATGATGCAGAAGACATTATGCAAAAAAATTCTAGCATTAGTGTTATTTCTGTAAAGCCAGGATACAAAAAATCAAAGTCAAAGGCGCACAGATATATTTACATGTTAATACTTCTTGTAAGCATTGTGCTATTTGGAAGCCTGTTGTTAGAAGAAAGCATGCAAGTAAAGTCACTCTCTGTGAACTCGACTTTATGGGATAGATCAAACTATCTAGGTGATACAAAAACTGTATTATCTATATATGATTCAAAGGCTAAGTACAACGCAGAGGTTAACTATAAATTTATTGAAGCTAATATTTCTGAGAACAAATATTTAGAGGCAGAACGAATTATTAAAACTATGTCGTCTGAAAACTTACCTTCAAAAGATAGAGCTAAACTACTTAATTACTCAGGTGTAATCGAGTTAGAAAGACAGAATTTTGATGCGGCAATAGCTGCTTTTAAGAATGCACTTGAGCTTGATCCAGGTTTTGAGGAAGCGCAGATCAATTTAGTGGACGGGTATCTGCTTATTGATGATGTTGTGCAAGCTAAAGCATTTTTGCCAGATGAAGTAAAACTTGAAAACGCTCAATCAACGTCAGTTTACCTACATTACGAAACACTATTTTTTGATGAGAATTTCACTCCAGAGGACGACTTGTGGTTAAATGAAGTTTTTTCTAGTGCTATGCAGCCCTACGATCAAAGACAAGAGATCATGATTTTGTTGGGATTACTATTGCTAGAGAAAAAATTTGAGAATGAAAGTTTACAGATTTTTCAAAGGGCTCTAGATGTTGATCCAAATTTTTTACACAAAAATGTACAATCGCAGGCACTCTATCACCCTAAAGTGGTTGTTCAAAAAACATTAGTTTTCCTAAAAAGATTTGAATATAAATACCAAAGTAATCCATATTACTTGGCCTCAATGGCTATGCTTTATCATAAAACGAAAGCAGATATTTTAGCCCGTAAATATTTAGAGCAGGCATTAAGAATTGATTCCAGCGATGCTTTTTTGCAGT
>JAGRAL010000413.1 GCA_020434605.1 Bdellovibrionales bacterium | reverse complement strand
TTCATGTCAAACAAGTAATCCCATAGATCGCCGTGTGTAGTGTAGCTATGACTTTGCGGCTCTACCTTATACACATGAAAAGGATGTGCTTTGTCGATAAGGTTTTTAAAACTGAGTGCAGTAGGCTCAAGCGGAAAAGGCTTTTTTGTTTTTGCATACGGATACCAGAGCCTATCCCTTAAACCAAACCCTGAGTGAATATCTAATGCCATACTAAATGTAGAGGAGAACATTTCTTTTTTTACAAAATTAATTACCGCCAAAGTCTCAGTTTCCATGTTGTTTGTATCACCACGGTACCATGGCAGGCGATTTGAATAACTTTGACCACCAATAAGATAAGGAACTTTTTCCGTGGACTCAACCGGTGCATTTCGCATTAAGTCCACTCCATTGCCATTACTTCGAGTTTTTAAATATACTCCGGCTGGGTTGATCATAGGTATACTTACCAGGCGCATGGATTTAAATTGCTTTTGTAAGTTTTCATCCCACTTAAGCTGTTGCAATAAACTTTCTAGGTAGTACAAAACGATATGCGTGCCCACTTTTTCTAGGCCATGTACCCCACCAAATAAACCAAAAGTAGGTAGGCTTGGGTCGTCAGGGCCAACACAAAATGAAAGGATAGGTAGATTTGAGTTTTTGACTTTAATATCGCCCAGGCTGGAGACTTTTAAATGCGGGCTACTAATGTTTGCAATTTTAGTAATGCGGCTGAGTTCTTCAAAATCATTCATGCAATCAATATAAGTGGAATTCATTAATACAGCAATTAAAGTTTGTCCTTATGGACTGATCTGCTATCCTAACAGAGTGAAAGAAATCCCAGAGTACGAATTACTATTTGAATATACCAGAAGTCGTGGCCCAGGTGGGCAAAACGTAAATAAAACCAATTCAGCAGTGATTTTACGTTGGTATCCGTTGCAGTCTTCTGTTTTGTCTAGTTTTGAAAAAGAAAGACTAGCTCTTAAATGGGCTAGTAAGTTAACTGCAGATGGTGAGATTTTGATTAGGGCTGAAGATTTTAGAGAGCAAGAAAAAAACAAAAAGCTAGCTGTTAAAAGATTACATCTCTTATTGCAGGAAGGTCTTAGAGTTCCTAAAAAAAGAATTTCGACTAAGCCAAGTTATAGCCAAAAGCAAAAACGCCTAACTTCAAAGCGACACAGGTCTGATATAAAAAAAGCGAGAAGTAAGAAGATAGAAGAGTCTTAATTTTTAATGCTTAAATGGTGTGCTGCGCTTAAAAAATGATGGGAATCCCTTGACCCTAATAAAGAATCGTTTTCTCCTATATACCTATCAAGGAGATAATATGAAGCGTTTAGGATTAGCGTTGTGCGTACTATTATTAGGTGCATGCGTATCGAACTCAAAATACCAAAAAGATTTAATGAGTAAACAAAACGAGATAGACAGTTTAAATCGCGTACAAACTGAATTAAAAGCGTCACTAGATGACGTTAAAAAAGCTTACAACGAAATGCTTGCTCGTCGTGCTGAAGAGCAAAAGCGTTTAAATGAATTCAAAGAGCTAACGGCAAAGTTTCAGCAGTTAATCGATTCTGGAACTTTAAAAGTTAAGATTGTTGATGGTAAAATGGTTGTATCACTTGGAAGTGATATATTGTTTCCTTCAGGTTCAGCACAACTTTCTGAAAAAGGTATAGAAACAATTAAGGCTGTTGCAACTGAATTTGCTTCTATCCAAGGAAGAGACTTTCAGATCGAAGGACACACAGATAATATCCCAATGAAATCTGAGAACTATACAAACTGGGACTTAGCAACTGCTAGAGCCCTATCAGTTCTTAAGTTAATGATTGATAACGGTATGCCTAAAAACAAAATCAGTGCTGCTGGTTTTGCAGATACAAAGCCAATTGCTAACAACGCTACCAGCCAAGGTAGAGCTCAAAACCGCAGAATCGAAATTGTTGTAGTACCTGACTTATCAACATTACCAGGATATGACGAATTAAAGAAATTATCAGAAGGTAAAAAGTAAAAATCGAAGGCGGCCAAAAGCCGCCTTTTTTGATTAGTTTTTTTTCAGTTTCAAAGTCTAGACAAATTCATTTAAAATTTTCTTTCTATTCTCACGTGCAATCCATAGCTTAGCTACGAAAAAACTAGACCAGCATATGGTACAGGTATTGCTCTTACTATGAGCATATGATCAATCATCTAAATATCAAAATGAGAATTTCAGGGATACTAATCGCTCTAAGTTTCTTCGCAGTAGGTTGCGGAAAGGACGTTTCGTTTAACAAGATAGACGACGTTGTGCCACAACCTCCTCCAGTAGATCTGTGTCAAACAGACTGTGACCCAGATGCAACTTATGTTGAAGAAAATTTTGAGCAAAAAGAAACGAATTCAAAAGTTGATATTTTATTTGTGGTGGATAACTCACCATCTATGTATGAAGAGCAGAAAATGTTAGGCTCACGCTTTAACTCATTTATCTCTGCACTGAGTAGAGTTGATTGGCAAATTGCTTTCACCACAACAGATGTAAGTAATGGTACATATGGAATCAAAGGAAGCTTTTTAGATCTAGATGGTGCAAATGGTAATAAAGTATTAAGAGGAAATGCAGGTAACGCGCACCAAATTTTTGCGAATACTATCCAAAGAAAAGAATCTAACTGTTCGTTTGTTTGTCCTTCATCAGATGAGCAAGGTTTACTGGCAAGTATCATGGCGATGGATAAAAGTTTGACGGTAAATGCAGGTTTCTTTAGAGATGATACTGATTTAGCAATTATCTATATTAGTGACGAAGATGAATTAAGCGATGGTCCACGAGATGCTACTAAACCTGTTGAAGTTATCGATACATTTAGACAGCATTGGGGACAAACTAAGAGCTTGTCGGTGTACGGTATCATCATAGAGCCGGGAGACACAAACTGTCTTCGCGAAAAGCGTGACGAAGGAACAACTGCTTATTACGGTACTCATGTAAGTGATTTATCAGCGCTTACAGGTGGGATAACTGGTAGCTTGTGTCAGAGAGACTATAGCCAAACATTAGAAGAAATTAGTAACCGAGTAAGAGAGTTGGTGGACAGCTTTGAATTAAAAGAAGCGCCAACAGGTGATGTGCTTGTCGAGCTAGATCCAGTACAACCAAATATTAGCTGGAGAATTGACGGCAATAAATTGATTTTCTCTAGACCGCCAGTGTCTGGTACCAAAATCCGAGTGGTTTACCAAAAACCTTAGCGTTCAATTTTATCCAAACCAACAGCCTCTCGCCAATTTTTAGATAAAAGTAGGCGAGCAGAGTTGACCGTAGATTTAGGAAAGTATTTAAAAAAAGTTTTAATGGCTTTACCGTTCATGCCACAAATTATTTCAGCCTGATTGTTATTTAATCCATCAATAATTTCTAGGGCGGCCTGCGTAGGGGATGTGACAGCCCAATCTAACCATTTAGGAAATCGTATATCTTGATGACTCTCCATGATCTTAGTTTTTACAAAGCCGGGTAAGACCAAACTTACTCTGATTGGATTTTTACGTAGCTTTAACTCTTCTTGTATAGAGCGAGTAAAACCAACGACAGCGTGCTTTGAGGCTGCATAGACACTATTAAAAGGAGTAGGTATCAGTCCATTTAAGGACGATACGTTTACAATGTGTCCGTGACTAGGTGAAGACATTTTTTGAATAGCTAGCTGGGTTCCGTAAATAACAGCAGTGCAATTGACATCAATGACTTTCGCAGCATCCTCAAAACGAATTGCTTCAATCCCGCCTAGTTTTGCAAGTCCGGCATTGTTGATCCAAATGTCTGGTCTTGTAATGTTATCTACTATTTTTTTGTATGCGTCTAAATCACTAACATCTAATTTATAATATGTAAAATTTGGATGTTCGATCGAGCATGGACTCAGATCGCAGCCAATCACATTGTGAGTTTGTGTTTTTAGATACGCGGTTGCAAGTTCAAATCCAATACCAGAGCTGACACCAGTGATAAAAACAGTCTTCATTAGTATAGTCCTTGTGGAAGATTAAGGTGTGGTACTTCGTCTGTAAGCCATTCTACAGAATCCTCTGTGACAAGTAGTATTTCTTCAAACTTAGCACCAAAATCTTTTAAACCAATGTGAGGTTCAATCGCCCAGGCCCCCACAGGCTTTGAGGCATGATTTTTTGTAAGTAAGGACTCTTTGATCCCTCCAGCTAATGTTGTTAAATAGGCCTGTATGCCAAAGCCAAATGCAAATGAATTCCAGTTATGAGCTTTTGCCTTGCCTACTCGGTGTCCAAGCACTGAAAAAGGATATCTCTCGTAGCAATTCGTATAAGAGTGTTCCGCAATCATCTTATCAACATCTTGCCATACTATAGAGGTTGGTTTTTTTTCTAAAAAAGAACTTCGAATCATTGTGCGTATCTTTACCAGAAACTCACGAGCTTTTTTAAGTTCTTCGTTTGGCACTTTAGAAAATGTAAAGCCAATATCTCCTATATAGCCATCTACAATAGGAGCGGTATCTAAGATCACAACATCACCGTCTTGATAGACTTGTTTTTTAGGTAGAAAATCTAAGTAATGTTTGATTCCATAAAAAGCACTTCTGGGACCAAACCATGCAAAAGAAGTGTGAAAAAAGGTTTTGATGCCATGATCTTTTAGATAGGTGTCCATCAACTTAGCTGTTTGTTTTTCGGTCCATCCGTCTCTAATTTCTTTGGCTATTTCAACAGCGCAATTATAGGATAGGTTTTGCGCTTTCAAAAGTTTTTCTTTTTCCATTCATCTTCTCCAAAAATAATTCCATAAAATGTATTACTTTTTCACTTTCTTCCACTACCAACCAATGTCCACCTTGCAACACGCGTTGTTCAATGTCTGTAAAAAAATGAGCTAAATCATTTTTACTATGAATTTCTAAAAATGAATCATCAGTTGCCTCTATAAATAGGGTAGGTACTGTAATAGGAGCTTGCTTTTTTTTAAAGATATCAACAAAGGCTTGCCTATATAAAGCTATCCACGCAGTGTGCCTTTCTAAATTTTGCAAATGATCTTTGTCGTTAGGGTATAGGCGCTTTACAATATTTGACGCATATTTTTTCCAGATCGTATCAGATAAAATAGGAATTTGAAAAAAAACACTATACCAACTTTTTAGTAATTGTTTTGGGCTTGCGCATCGTCGTATTAATAATTGTGGAAAGCTAGCTGATATAAAAATTAAGCTTTTTACTTCAGTTTGTAGATAAGGATAGGTAGCAACGGCGAGGTAACCACCGATATCATGGCAAGCTATGTGAAGAGCCGAGCTTTTTAAAGATCGCAAATTTTTTAGTAGCTCTAAGGTTAAACTTTCTGCTTCGGGAGGATTTTTAGAGTTTAATATTAGAAGGTTATATTTTTTGGATAAAGGCGATATATAGTTGTCCCAAATACTAGCATCTTCAGGAAAGCCATGGATGAGAAGTATCGTCTCATGTTTTTGGTTATCGATACATTTTAACATGCTAATATGTTGTTAATTTTTCTTCTTTAAGGGAAGGAAAATTTAATATTAACGCGGATTTTTGTTCTGCCAGAGTCTCTACAGCTTTGTGACTGCGCGGATGAATTAAGCTGGATACGTACGGGCTTTGCGTAAATAGTTTCCATATGATTTCTATCCAGGAGTTCTTACCATATGTATCGATGATTTTTGCTAAATCATAAAAAAATGGATGTTTGTCTTTTAGATGCTTAGCATTTTCAAGTTTATGTAAAGAGCCAATAGTCCATGTTGCCATTAAGGATTGGCAGATGGCTAAGTCCATTTTTTGATGAACTTTTGATAAGAGTCTGTTGTCGCGGTCAAATAAAAGCTCTAGTACAAAATACGGAAAAGATGCGTGACGCCTTTCTTCTTCATAATGTTTAAAATGAAGATCGTAATATAGAGGATCCATAATGGCCTTGCAGTTTTCCATAATTCTAAACATGTGTAAAAACTCTTGCTCAACAATGATGGCAAGCCACCAATAAGAATAGCTTCCTGATTTACACAAATGATCAATGCACTTTTCGGCTTTACTGTTTTCAACAACAGGTAGAATTTTTTGCAAGTCTGTATATTCAATTCCTAAATCATGAGCAAACATTTCTACATATCTCTTAAATGACAAAGAGTGTTTAATTTC
>JAGRAL010000412.1 GCA_020434605.1 Bdellovibrionales bacterium | reverse complement strand
GTTCGCCGTCCTGGTAGACCGGCTCCTAATGCGTCAGAAATGCAAATTAAAGAAAAAAAAGATGGTTGGTACCGCGTTGATTTATCATCAATAAAAAACTGTGCTAGCTCTGGTGTTAAAGAGGGATGGGTTTTTGGTAGTCCACTATTTAAACCACTAGGTATGTTTGAAACGGCTCAGGTAATTCATGCGCCGAGTGGTTTACGTGTAAGAGATAGCGAGTCGAGCAAATCTAAAATTCATTGTAACTTAAAAGATGGTGATGTTGTGTCGGTGATCGGCCCGTCAGTGAAAAATCCAAATTGGTTAAGGGTGAATGTAGAGAAAATGCCGGGATGTAATGTTAAAGAGGCATTTGTTTACAGGGATTACCTTGAAGAGCAAAGAAGCTATACGCTAGTCGAAAGAGACTTGCCAGTTCCTGAAGGGATAGACCCTGTAGATGGCAATGAGACCGAAGGGGCAGCTGGCTGTACGAATTGCACTAAAGATAGCAATGTATCAAGATCGTTATTAAGAGAAATTTATGACGAGCTTAGTGATATTTTTAACTCTCAAATGATTAGTGCAGATGAAAAAATGGTTAAAGATTACAGCGAAAGCCCCGAGGTTGAAGCGCTAATTAGTTGTGCCGAACGAAATGTAAGGCCAGGGCCGACTGGATATTGCTATAGGTATGTTAAAAATGCTCTTTTGGGTGGTAACCTTAGTTCAACGTATTTAAATGGAGTTCCTGCAAAGAAAGCTGGAGCTGAGCTACGCCGTGAAGGCTATACAAACCTATTGCAGTTAGATGGTTGGGATAAAAAGATATTAAGTCCCTATGATGCTCCAAAAGGTGCTATACTTGTTTACGATGGTGGTCAGTATGGACATATCGAAATCAAGTCAGGTGATGTTGGAGAAGGTGGCTTTATTAGTGATTACTACAGTGAATCATCAAGAGTTGGACAAGTAAGTAATGGACTGAGTGGTAGAGGTAGAACCTTAATTGGAGTCTACGTTAAGGATGTAAAAGGAGTAAGAAAAAATGAGAACAATCGTTTTGTTTGTCCTCGCCCTAGGCGTACATAGTTTTGCAAATGCAGAAGATCATGAGGTGACATTGGACTCGTATCTGTATTCTGTTTCCCAGCTAAAAGAGGTTCGACCTGCAACAGTGGATCAAGGTTATTTTCTGCTAGAGAGAATCGTTAAGGCCGGGGGAAAAGTCGATCGAGTGAATATGGAAAAGATTATGAAGGTACATTTGTTTTTACTGCAAAACGACAAAACAAATTGGGGTCCAGAGCTCTTAGCTCCTCTATTTAATGCTAACAAGCAATTGTATCAAGATGTTCTTAAAACATTTAAACCGGCAGAGATAGAGCTGATAAAACGTAGACAGAAAGTCTTTGAGCGCGAATCTAAAGAAGGAAATGGGTAAAAACTCTATTTTCTGATAATCAAGTTGTAAATTACTGAATAGCAGTTTAGTTCTTCAAGCTATGCTAGAAGTGAGATTAACTAAAAACTTACGCAAAAGTATCCTACAAGGCCACCCATGGATCTATCGGGATGCTATTGTACCTGTGGATGCTAAAACTCAGTTGTGTCAAATTTCGGATAATAAGGGGCAAAAGCTTGCTTGGGGTTTTTAAGATAAAAAAAGCCCTATCGCTGTACGAGTATTAAGTTTAAAAAAAGATAAGCCGGATTTAAATTTTTATTTTAATCGAATGCAGAAAGCTTTAGATTTTAGGTCTTACCTTGATTTTAAAGTAACAAACTCATATCGTCTGTTTAACGGTGAGGGGGATAAACTTCCTGGCTTAGTGTGTGACGTTTATGCTGATACTGCGGTTATACAATTAGACGGGCAAGGTGCCTTTGATTTTTGGCCAAAAGATGATATTGCCAATTGGTTGTTGCAGCATTTGCCAATAAAGACGGTTATTGCAAGGTCTAGAGAAGATAAAGCCAATTTTTTATCCTGGGGAGATCCAGCGCCGACGGATGTTATCGTCTTAGAGAACTCTGTAAAGTTTAAGGTAAATATTATTAAAGGACAAAAGACAGGCTTTTTTTTAGACCAGCGTGAAAATAGAGAATACATAAAGACGCATGCAAAAAATAAGAGGGTGCTAAATTTATTTAGCTATACTGGTGGATTTTCAATGTTTGCGGGTATTGGTGGCGCAAGCCATGTAACAAGTGTTGATGTAGCTAAGGATGCACTTGATTACGCACAGGATAATTGGAATTTAAACAATCTTCCGGATGGTAAGCACGACATTAAAAAAGAGGATGCGTTTGAGTTTATTAAAAATACTCAAGAGAAGTGGGATATGATTATCGTTGACCCGCCTTCGATGGCTCATAGTGAGCGAGATAAATATAAGGCTATGACGAAATATACAGAAGTTTTTGCTGACAGTGCAAAACGCTTAAACTCAGGTGGTAGTTTGATTTTAAGTTCATGCTCTAGCCATATCAGTTTTGAAGATTTCTTTTCGATGATCGAAGAGGCCTTATCGAAAGCAAGAACCTCAGGACAAGTTTTTAGAGTTACTGGCCAAGCTGCCGACCATCCGTTTTTACACGTTGGTCGTGAGTTAAGATATCTTAAGTTCTTTCATTTAATATTAG
>JAGRAL010000411.1 GCA_020434605.1 Bdellovibrionales bacterium | reverse complement strand
CCAACCACTGGATTAAATCACATTGACCAAGATTTTTGTAAAGAGCATCAGATTCAAATTATCTCCTTAAAAGATAAAATCCACTTACCATTTTTAAAAACAGTAACTGCCACTTCAGAGCTAGCTTTTGGTTTGCTATTAAGCCTAGTAAGAAACATAGCTGCAGCTAATAACGATGTTTACCAGTCTAAAGCTTGGAATAGAGATGCTTTTAGAGGACGCGAATTAAAAAGCTTACGTCTTGGAATCTTAGGTTTGGGACGACTAGGCTTACAAATGGCCAACTATGCAAAAGCTTTTGGTATGCATGTATCAGCGCACGACCCTCATATTTCAGAAAGCATCTTCAAAGAGCAGCAAATAAATCAAAAATCCTGGGACTCACTATTTTCTGAGTCAGATGTTATCAGCGTCCATATTGACTACAATCCTAATAATCATGAGATCATAAATAAAACATCATTTTCAAAAATGCCTAAGGGGTCGTTTTTTATTAACACTGCAAGAGGTGAATTAGTAAATGAGAGTGATCTTTTAGAAGCACTAAAGTCTAAGCAGCTTGCAGGCGCAGCTTTAGATGTACTGCAAAACGAAACTACAACAAATTTTTTAGAGAAATCAAACTTGATTGCTTATGGGAAAACTAACAGCAATTTACTTATCAGCCCGCATATCGGTGGCTGCACTCTGGACTCAATGATGCAAACTGAACTTTACATGGCTGCATACTTTACAGAAAAGGTCTTGCAATGAAAACTCTAGGGCTTGTTGTTGGCAGAGGTGGTTCTAAAGGAGTTCCTAACAAAAACATTAGGAATGTAGGTGGTCGTCCACTGATTGAATGGTGCCTTATGGCTGCCAAAGAATCCAAACTTTTAAATAAAATATCTTTAAGCACTGATTCTAAAAACATTCAAGATGCTGCTCGCCGCTTTGATATTGATATTCCTTTTACCCGTCCATCTGACTTGGCTAAAGATGATACCCTAGTAGTTGATGTAATAAAGCATGCAGTTAATTATTACAAAGACCAAGGCGAGATTTATGACTATGTATGTTTGCTACAACCCACTTCGCCACTAGTTACAACCCAGCAAATTGATTCTGCGATTCAACTAGCACATGAAAAATCCGCTCATACTATCATTACTGTGCATGATGCCGCTCAAACTCACCCAACCATGATGTTCCATCTTAATGACGACAAAAGTGCATCGTGGTATTTAGAAGCAAAAGATGGCCATATGAGCCGCCGGCAAGAAAAGTTCCCTATTTACACACGAAGTGGCCTGCTATACGTAATAGATGTGAATTATTTACTAGAAAATAATTCTATTTATGGTCCAAAACTCTACGCGCTTGATTTTCCTCCACATCATTCTATCTGTATAGATACAGAGTTTGATATTGAGCTTGCAGATTTTTTATTACGAAAAAACAAAAAAGACTTATGCTTATAATGAACAATATGAGGTTGATATGAAATTTGATTATGTAATTGTTGGTGCCGGTCCTGCTGGTTGTATAATGGCAGAAAGGTTAAGCACTGAAAAAAAAGCACGCGTACTGATTATCGAAAAACGTGATCACATCGGTGGAAATTTGTACGATTACTACAATGATGAAGGCATATTAATACATAAATATGGACCTCATTTTTTTTTTTTTTTTAAATCAGAAGTTTGGGAATATCTAAATAAGTTTACTACTTGGCATTACTATGAACACAAAGTAATGGCTAATGTAAAAGGTCAGCTTGTACCGTTTCCAATTAATCTGGATACATATAATACTCTTTATAACACTAATTTAAATCAAGTAGAGTTCGAGAAAAAACTTACTGAGTTTAAATTTACTGATGAACCTAAAAATGCTGAAGAAGCAATTATCAATCAAGTTGGACAGTATTTGTATGAAACCTTCTTTTTACAATACACTCTAAAGCAATGGGGTAAACACCCAAGAGAATTACATGCAGATACAGTTAAAAGAGTACCTGTAAGAATTGATAGAGAGAATCGCTATCAATTAGCCAAGTACCAAGGACTTCCTAAGAAGGGTTACACTCATATGATGAAAAATATGATTTCAAACCCTTTAATTAGCGTAATGCTAAATACAGATTACAAAACTGTCATCTCGGATTTATCTTATAAAAAATTAATATACACAGGGCCGCTAGATTATTTTTATGACTATCGCTTTGGTAAACTTGAGTACCGCAGTTTACGATTTGAAGAACAAACGCACAATCAAGATGAGTATCAGGCACATGCAGTTATCAATTACCCTAATAACTATGATTTTACTAGAATCACAGAGTACAAAAAGATGACAGGGCAGATGAGTCCAAAAACTACAATACACATTGAGTTTCCTGAGGCCTATACAGAAAACATCAATGATCCATATTATCCTATTCTTGATAAGATCAACACCGAGCTAAAAGAAAAGTATTCTCAGCTTGCAGCACAAGAAAAGGATGTCATTTTTCTTGGAAGACTTGCTGAATACAGATATTACGCAATGGATGACGTTGTCGAAGCCGCTTTACATGCCTATAGTAAAATGGGTAGCTCAAAGTAAATGTTTCAGTTTCAAGCGCCCGTCTTTGTTGGCTTTCTATTAATCATAGCCCTAGGAACTATATTACTACGCAGGATATATACTCCTAGGACAGCTTTTTTAATATCCGCGCTTAAAGCTTCTATTTTTACATTCTT
>JAGRAL010000410.1 GCA_020434605.1 Bdellovibrionales bacterium | reverse complement strand
CTATTCACACAGCGGGTGAAGTAAAAGGAAAAGCTGGATCAAAAGCAGCCACTTCAGACTGGATGGAGATGGAGAAGCAAAGAGGGATATCGATTACCTCTTCTGTTATGCAATATGAATATAAGGGGTTACATGTAAACCTATTAGATACTCCGGGGCACAAAGACTTTTCTGAAGATACCTACAGAACACTAACGGCGGCTGATTCTGCGGTGATGTTAATTGATGTTGCCAAGGGTGTAGAATTACAAACTAAAAAATTATACGAGGTCTGCAGATACCGCCAGTTGCCGATTTTTACCTTTATTAATAAGGTCGACCGTGAGGGTAAAGTTCCACTAGAGCTTATCGATGAAGTAGAGAGTACGTTAAAAATGTCTTGCTACCCAATTACGTGGCCTATCGGTATTGGGATGCTTTTTCAGGGCTTGTATCATCGACATAAAAAAGAAGTTAGCTTATATAAAATGAAAGATGGTGAACTCTTTACTGAAACGTTCTCTGTCAGTGATTACAATGATCCAATACTAGATCAAAAAATAACTGAAACCGATGTTCTAAAACAATTTAGAGAAGAAATAGAATTGGTAGACGTTACCTTGGGTGAGCTAAACATGGAGGATGTTCTAACTGGTAAGATTAGTCCTCTGACTTGGGGCTCAGCTAAGTACAACTTTGGTGTGACAACATTTATGGATATTTTCCAAGAGTATGCTCCACCTCCAATCCCTAGAATGTCAGGTGAAGAAAGTATTGACCCTAAAAATAAAACATTCACGGGTTTTGTTTTTAAGGTGCAGGCAAATATGGATAAAAGACACCGAGACCGTGTGGCATTCTTAAGAATTTGCTCTGGCAAGTTTGAAAGAGGCATGAAGGTACAACATATGCGCCTAAATAAAGAAGTGCGCTTGGCCTATGCAAATCAATTTATGGCTGATGAAAGAACCACCGTAGATACAGCTTACTCAGGAGATATCGTAGGAATCAATGATAGTGGCAACTTTAGAGTCGGGGATTCTGTAAGTAACGGTAAAAAAGTTGAGTTTGGTGGAATCCCAAGGTTTAGCCCCGAAATTTTTGGTCGAATCAAGTTGATAGATGCTTCAAAAAGAAAACATCTAGAAAAAGCCCTTACTCAGTTTTCAGAAGAGGGTAGTATACAAATTTTTATAGAACCTCATATTGGTAGGCAGGATCCAGTCATCGGCGTTGTCGGAGTCTTACAATTTGAAGTGATGATGTTTCGATTAAAAGAGGAATACAATCTAGAAGCAAAGCTAATCAGTGTGCCCTACGCAGTAGCTAGGTGGCCTAGAACGATGGATAATAAGCCTTATACAGGTGATATTAAGGGCTCTATGTTAAAAGCACAAGATGGCTACGGCGAGCAGGTTGTACTACTCGAAAAAGAATGGGATTTAAATTGGGCCGTAAAAGAAAATCCAGAGGTGGTTTTTGCCACCTCTATTCAGCCAACTCGCTAATTAATCGTTAGCAGAGCTTAGACCATAGATCTTTTTAGCTCCTACTAGGTCGTACTTGTAACCGCTTACATCAGTATCTGCAGCTTTTAGTGCAAGAATGTCTATTTTTGATTTTAGTCTCATAGCTTTTTGTACTTCCGCACAAAGTAATTTAGCTTCTCTTTTTTCATTTTCAGCAAAACGAGAAATCGTCATTCTCATTTTTAACGTCTTTCCATCTTGAGACATGACAGTTACAACACCAGCAGAGCTGTCATCGTGGCTAATATGGCTAAGTACTTCGCAAGTAACATCTAAAACTTTAGAATTAGGTAAAACCTTGATGTCTATACTCATCGGCTCGTCTGTTTGGTAATCTGACTCTGGTCCATCAGCGGCAAATGATAAGGTTGAAAGGGATAAAATACATACAGCTAATAAATAACGAATCATAAAATTCTCCTTTAGGTATCTTTAGCCGAGTGAGTGACCAAAGTGTAGAGAGATCTAAAGGGATATATAAATAGTGTTCCTGGGGACAAAATGGCCGTAGTAAAACTTATAAAAGTGGATTAAAATCTGATTTTTTGATTTGATAGATCAAATGTGAGGTTTGATCTAATGTTTTTTCATTAATGATTTGCGCGCTAAGTTTTTCCATCGCTTTTTGCGAGCGAATATTTGTTTTGCCAACTTCAAATATAACTTTATCTACATACTCAAAGGCATGTTTGAGTAACAAGTGTTTCATTTCACGGTTATAGTTTAATCCCCAATATTCTTTTGCTAAAAAAGTATAGCCAATAATGACCTGTCTTTTTACAGGGTCATAATCATAAAATCTTGTACTACCTATAATGTAATCGGTAACGGGGTCTATCACTGCAAAGGCACCTTTGGACTCGATGGCTTGATTAAAAAACTTGATAAAGATATCTTTTTTATATCTATCGCTACTGGGGTGCTGCTCCCAAATTTCGGGGTCTGATGCCGCAAAGTAGAGGTCATCGAAGTCCTCAATCCTTAACGGTCTAAGACTAATGCGTTTTCCTGTGAGGCTAGGTTGCAAATTCATAGTTCACTTATAGTGCATCCATAATTCTTGTCAAAGAAGCTCTGCATTAAAGAGCAAAAAAACCAAGCAGAAAAAATCTGCAGATACACTAGCAGTCAGATTGGTGTTAAAGTCTAAGCCTATGTCACCATTAGAAGTCAACGCAGTAGAAAAGTTCTATGATCAAGTCGCAGCCTTAAAAGGAATATCCTTTTCGATGAAAGAAGGAGAGATCTTTGGCCTTTTGGGGCCTAACGGATCAGGAAAAACAACTTTAATATCAATTATTGCTACATTGATTGAGGCAACAAAGGGTGAAGTAAAAGTTTTTGGAGAAACAGTACATCCACAAAACATGAAGCCTAAGTATTTGGTAGGTGTTGTGCCGCAAGAAACTGTAAGCCATGGTTTTTTTACCGTAAATGAGATATTAACATTTATATCTGGTTACTATGGAATTACGAATAATAAAAACCACATTGAATATTTACTA
>JAGRAL010000409.1 GCA_020434605.1 Bdellovibrionales bacterium | reverse complement strand
AGATTGCTTTAGTTCTTACAACGTTTATAAGCACAAGCATTTCTGTGTATGCACAGGATGAAGCCTCTGAACTAGAGGAATTAGAGAAAGAGTTAGATGCGCTAGAATCAGACGGCGGTGATGTCGTAACGGATGCCCCAGATTTTACGGAGCAAGAAGCTCCGGCAGAAACTTTAGAAAATGCGGAGTCTGGAAACGATAATCCATCTGAAGAAGTCATCGAAAATGCAGATTCAGAAAGTATAGAAAGCGATACTCTTCCTGAGGATGTGATAGATAACAATGAAGAAGATATAGCTACAGTACCTGAAGATCAGGGGACAGAGAGTTTAACAGACGAATCTGATAAAGTGGAAGACGCGTTTACTCCTATCGAGCCAGAAGACTCTACTACAGAAGAAGCTCCTGAGCAATTTGCCGATGACCCTATTACTATACCGGGAGCGGAATCAGAATCACCTTCGGAAGAGGCTTCAACTCCTAGTCAAACTGAAGAACTACCGACTGCCACTAACGAAGTGCCTGAGATGTTATCGCCTGTAGATGAGCCTAATCTTAAAAAAGAAAGATCCATTTTTAATGCGTATCAGTACATCAAAAACTACTCTAATTTAGATGAAACTTGGCAACAAGCATCAGCAGGTAGAGAAGCAGAATCATATGGTGTTCAAGCAGGCGATAGTTTATGGGATATAAGTTTGACTTTATTTGGAAACCCATATTTTTGGCCTAAAATTTGGCAGATAAACAGTGGAATTACAAATCCTCACGAAATTAAGCCAGGTGATCCGCTAGTATTTATCGAAGGGGATCTGCAATCAGCGCCGCAATTATCGCAGGGCGAAGCTCCGATGGAAGGCGAGGATGTAACCGACGAATTACCACCAGAAGAGGAGCTTCTTGCAGAAATTCCTGAATTACCAGCAGTAGAAGAACAAAGACCGCCACTTGCTGAAATTCCGCCAAGCTTAGCCGCCTGGCATTTAACTAAGAAGCAGGATGATGATTTAAATGCTGATAAAATCACAAAAATTGCTAGTCAGGTTCCTAATTTGATTCGCCTATCTAGTTACGTGGTTGAAGATATCCCAGCAGAGGCTGGTAAGATTGTTGAAATTGAGATGGGTTCCGATACGGCAAATTTGTATCAAAATGTGTTTATTGAATCAGACCAAATAGGTGTTGGCGATACATTGGTTTCTTACGCTATAAAAGATAAAATTCATGACAAAAAAGGCGAAATCATAGGCTATGCGATTGAGTTGCATGGTACCTTAAAGGTTACCGAGGCAGCATCTACAGATAAGAGTGTTTTTAAAGCAATAGTTACTTACTTAGCGAGTCCAATTAGAAAGGGCACGTTTATTAAAAAGGGAGCTTACCCAATAAAAACTTTAAATAAGCAGCCGTCAGTTGTTTCTATTGATACAGAAATCATTGGTGCTGAGTTTGATGATAGAAGGCGTGTTCTAGGTACTGGCTCTATTGTTTACTTAGCTAATGGCAGTGATGCAGGGATTCAAGAAGGAACAGCTCTTAGAATTATTAAAAATCAAAAAGTCAGAAACAAAACTACATTAGTTGATAATAATACAAACATTATAGGTACTGTACAAATCATAGATGTACAACCAACGCGTTCAACTGGTGTTATTAGTAATGCATCAGACGCTATTACTATTGGAGATAATACGGGGGCTACAACGGTATTGTCATATGGTCCAACTGACTCCACAACCTCTGATATATTAGAAAATGAGGATGATACTGGTAGCGGTGATGATCTTTTCGATTTAGACGAAGAGATCGATTCTTTAGATGAATAACGGACAATAAAACCGTAACATCCCAGAATACAACCGTATACTTTGGCAAGATCCATGCATAGTACCCACGTATGGATTTACTTACGATGGCATCAGCTTTGTGGTTAGAGACTCACACGTTAAAACTGAGTGACTTAGAATTAATTGTAAAACACAAAATTTATAATGAAAAAGATTGGTTCGGGGTCTTGTCAAATCAAGCTTTAAAAGACTATTTGCGAAGCCATCCACATTGGCAGCAAGAAGACAAAAAACAGATAGACCAACTTTACAAACACAAGATTTCTTATGTGAACTACTTTTCTGAAGACTACCCTGAGAGCCTTCTAAACATTGATAGCCCACCTCTCTTTTTTACTTACATTGGTTCTATTCAAGCTCTTCAAAATCCTAGTCTAACGGTGGTTGGTACCAGGGATCCAAGTTTAGATGCATGTCATTGGCTTGAAACGTATTTTTATCAATTAGTAAAAACGTATAAAATCACAGTTGTTAGTGGAGCTGCTATTGGAATTGATCAAATGGCGCAGTCTATAGCGACCTATTGCAAATGTCCGACAGTTGCGATTTTACCTTCAGGACTTGGAAATGTATATCCGCAGTGCTTTGAAAAGCAAATAGAGGAAATACTATCAACAAGAGGTGCTGTCGTATCTGAATACCCATTCTTACAGGCGATGAGAAAACATCACTTTTATCAAAGAAATCGTCTTATAGCCTGTCTGGGGATGGCGCTATTGGTAGTCGAAGCTAAACGAAAAAGCGGTTCGCTGATTACTGCTAAATATGCTTTAGAGATGGGGAGAGATGTAATGGTTATCCCATCTTCTCCTTTTGAAAAAAATAGATTGGGCACATTGGACCTACTATTTGATGGAGCTTTGCCTGTTAGAGACACTTTTGATTTAGTTGGCTATTTAGAACCAAACCTTACGAAGTCTAAAAAAAGCGACAATCATGAACAGTGTATTAGGAATCCATAAACCAATGTGAGCAGGGAGGCGGCCTGACTTAATGGATGAATCAAAAATAATATATATAATCCAATAAGAAACGATAACTCCCAAAGATAAAACGACGCCATTGGTTTTATTGTTTCGACGGTTAGCAATGGCACCGAAACCGATGCCAAGAACGGCAAATATCAAACATGAAAAACTAAGGACCCAGCGCTTATGATATTCTCGCTTTAAATACATCAAAGTATCTAAATCTTTATCAGACTTAGACTCTTTTGCTTTGTAAGAAGCTAGAAGCTCTTCTAGTTGATCGTAATTAAATAGGTCGGCGTCAAAGTAATCATCCTTTTCTTTGATCGGAGCTACCAGGTTAATGTCATAGGTATTGAAGTGTACAACAGTGTATGTATCAGATTGGTTTTTGTGTATTTGCCCATCAATTAAGCGAAGCATAGTGAATTGGTCCGGAGCATCTTCGTCTTTGATGATTTGGCCAAGCTTAGCAACAATGGTTAGGGGGTCTTTAGGGTTTCTTTCGTCATATATAAACAGATCACCTAAAACTCCATTTTTACTTTCAACTTTGTTGGCATAAACGACCATATCAAAAAAGCCCTCAGAAAAACTACCTTCCCTGATATTTGCACTAGCCTTTGTTTGTCCGATTTTATTTACAAGAAGCGTGAACTGCTTACTACCCCATGGTCCAATATAAAAAGAAGTATAAAGTGCAATAACAAAAACAATAATGCCAAGTAGAATAGAGGGCATCCCGATATGAACAATAGAGAGTCCAGAGGCCTTCATTGCAACAATTTCGGAGTCATTGCTGAGCCTATTGTAGGTAAAAAGTGAAGCGAAGAGTAGGCTCATGGGTAGAATCATGGGTAAAAACTGGACACTCATATAAGTTATAAGTTGTGTCAAATTTAGTAAACTAATACCGTGGATTAAAAGAAACTCAGTAAGTCGTAAGGTTTGAACAGACAGTAATAAGAAAACAAAAATAAATAGACCCAAAAGGAAGCTTGGTAGCATTTCAGTGAGAATATATAGGTGAAGAGTTCTACTTTTTTTAAACAAAATTCCTCTTAGCTATCTGTAACAAGCGTCTGGGTGATAAAAGGCGTTTTTTTAATTCATCTTTGGTCTTATAGTAACAGAAGTTGATTGAGCTTTCATCATAAAAATGAAATGATAAAGTACGAAATATGCTACGTAAAATCTTATTAGTTATTGAAGATTATCACGAGAGAACCTACCTGCAAACCATGTTAAAAAAGATAGGGTGGGATGTAATTGGTTTATCTACAGAGTTAGGTCTAAGTGAACAAGTACTTACCTTTAGGCCGGATGTGATGCTTTTATCACAAATGATTCGAAGAGCTCGGGGACTAGACATTTCTAAGAACATCAAACGACGAGATGGTTTTCCTAAGGTAATTTTACTGGGCGCTTCGGCTCCCAATAAAGAAATTTTGATGATTAATAAAGTGGACTTGTTTTTGAACAGTCCAGTTAACAACCGGCTCTTGTTTGAATTTTTAGAAAAGGCAGGCGGTTTTTCTGCAAAAGCGTCGCTGCAAAAAATTCGAAATATGAAACACCCTCATGATAATACAAACTTTGACTCTGCAAAAGCACATAAAACTAGCGACGAGCAAAAAGAAACATTAGGGCCTACCATAGACAAGGTGGTATTTGATCAAACGTCTGGGCGTGAGATAAGGTACAACGAGTTTTTGAAATAACATCCGCCCAAATCCGAGCGCAGTCATTTTAGCCCCTCTGAAATTCAAGCGCAGATGTATAAGATAGCAGAGGAAAAGTATACTGATGAAGACATGAAGCTTGATGAAGAGAAGAAAGAATTTATAAAAGCTTTATTTGAAGCTAGTAAAAAGAGAAATTAGCGTTTCTTTTTAAATAGTGAGCCT
>JAGRAL010000408.1 GCA_020434605.1 Bdellovibrionales bacterium | reverse complement strand
CTGTTTTTTGCAGTAAGTGCAATCACTATCTGGCAGCTTATTCCGCTCTCAGGATTTTGGACTGAAATTGATTCGCTATACATTGCAATGCTTACGCAAATTGTTTTGGGCAGCCTTTTTATTATAAAGACCCATAAAAAAAGCTAGCAGAGAATTTATATATCAAATACCATATCCTTGATGGGAATCAGTGATGTTTATTTTAAAGTCGCAGTACTTTTAGGCCTAATCCGAGCCTCTAGATATCATATTAATACCCCTACCGTTTGCGCATCCATTTGGTTTGTAACTAGGTTATCTAGTGGTTTTTTATCGCGCCAAAAACTGGCCTTTGATATTTTTGAATCTATACTATCTTTTGGATTTTCTTGGTGGATGTTTAACCTACTAAAACGATACGATAGATGGACAATGCAATGGATCGGAATCAGTGGGATCGGTATTGTAGTTCTTTGCTATTTTTTATAAAAAAAGGGTAAGTGTTTCACTTACCCTTTTTTAGAATTTTTAAATCATTTTATAATGTTTTATACATTACATCAAAGTCGATCAATTCTTCTTCGGTCATATTTAATTTACGACCAAATCTACCAAATCTAGAGTTTGGCGAACTACCCAGAACTGTTTTTTCTAGTTCTTTTCTTAAACCATCATCAACGATAGTGATGTAATCAGTAGAAGTAGCCGACTTATTACGAACATCAGTCATTGTTGATAGTAACATTCTCTTCATCATAGCCACACGGCTTTCTGTTGGCCATGCCTTACCACTTGCTTTAGCAGCCTTAGCCATTTCATCCACTAAGAACTTTGTTTCTTCTTCAAGCGCAGCTTGTTTATTAGAATCATACTTTTTATAATCTCTCCACTCTTGATCCATTCTTTGAGTCACAGATGAGTCCGAGATGATGGATTCCATAAATTGCCCGTAGTTTGCTACAAAGTTCTTGGCATTTTGGATAATCACACCGTTATTTGTATCCATCATATAGCTTCTTATGTCTGCGTTAGCAGAGCCAATAATAGCTACATCACCCATTAAAGAAACTTTTGTATGAAGCGACTTAAGACCCGAAGCTTGTGGTTTATACTCATAGTATTCAAGCTTAGCTGCTTTTTTGTTTTTAGACGTTTCAATTGCTTTTAACAAGCTATGCATTTGGTGACGACTAAATATATTAATAACACTTAGATCTGTAGTGATCACAGAGTTTGTAACTACTTTAATTGTAACGTTGCTACAATCTAAATTTTTATAATCGTTATTGTAGTTACTTGACCCTTCTTTCATAGTTTTAGTCATAGCTGACAATACTTGTAGTAAGTTTGAAGGTGGCAAGTAATAGGCTTGGTGTAAATACACATTCTTCTTCTCATTTGTACGACAAGTGTCTAGCATCGCTTTCATCCATAATTTATGGATGTATTTACCCGACTCTTCTTCTTTGTTGATTTCAGAACCGTAGTTTCTCTTTGTTTTGTTCTCTTTTGTAAATGGTAGATTCTCGATATAAGAAATTTTAGCTTCTTTATCCACTGCAAATGATGGGCTTGCACCAGGGCTCTTTCTTAAAGAACTAGTAAATTCTTCCGCTCTTTCGTTCAATGTAGCAAGCGCATTTGACTGACGAACTTTTCTAGAAGCATCTAAGCCACTTTGAGTTGAAAGTGCTTTAGATACACTTACGTAACAAGTAGCAACGTCTTTTGTAGACTTCGCACACTTGTCTAATTCAACTTGAGTGTCATTTGGTGCGTGTCTTTGAATATCACCAATTGTTGCCACCATTGTTTTAAAGTTCCAAAGATCATTAAAAGTAGTTTGTACCTTAGCACCTGAGTTTTCAGTGATGTTCATGTGGATATCAGTATCCATAAATACGTACTTACCACTTGGATTTTTTTCCATATGATAAGAGTTCTCTATGTTACGCCCACCAATGATTAACTCAGAATTATCAACTAGCATTAATTTGTGGTGAGTAAAATCAGTAATATGATCCCAATCCTTACCTCTTAAATCTTCACGCCCAGCACTTTTATCATACGAATCTTGTCCTGATGGAAAAGTTTTATCGATTAAATTGATCACACCTTTTACTTCATCACCGTAAAAAAGCATCGCCGCTTGTAATTTGATAGCAGAAAGAACGCTTCCATTGATTTTTACTTCTTTATATAATTTTAATAAGTCAACTAAGCCGTCTTTTTCTTCGTCCGTCATCGGTTTACCATCATCACCCGAGTTTAACGAAGAAGGATCAAACTTTCCGCCAGCTACTAATGCAAAATTTGAAGTAGTAGAGCTCTTAGCGTAGAAACCTGATAAAAAGATTCCAGAATATCCAGTATTATAGTTATAAGCATCAAGACCTTTTGCAGTCTGCATTTGATCAGCCACAGGTTTCTTTTCAGCTGTACAAGCAGCTTCTTTACCAGGAGCACGATTGGCCTCGCTACAAGGAGTCGTCATATAAATTGCATCTTTAATAATATT
>JAGRAL010000407.1 GCA_020434605.1 Bdellovibrionales bacterium | reverse complement strand
TCGAGATGTTTGTCGGCGTGGGTGCAAGCCGTGTAAGAGATCTTTTTGAGCAAGGAAAGAAAAATGCTCCTTGTATCATCTTCATCGATGAAATTGATGCCGTAGGTAGACATCGTGGTGCCGGTATGGGTGGTGGCCATGACGAGAGAGAACAAACATTAGATCAACTATTAGTTGAAATGGATGGCTTTGAAGGAGCAGATGGAGTAATTATCATCGCGGCTACTAACCGTCCTGATATTTTAGATCCTGCACTTTTAAGACCAGGAAGATTTGACCGCCGAGTAATGGTACCTCGTCCTGATATAAAAGGAAGAGAAGAGATCTTAAAAGTTCACACAAGAAAAACACCACTGGGTCAAGATGTTGCTTTACACCACATTGCTGCAGGAACACCAGGTTTTACAGGCGCTGAATTAGAAAGCTTAGTCAATGAAGCAGCGTTAAGTGCAGCGAGAGCCGATAAAAACTTACTAACCATGAAAGACTTTGAATACGCTAAAGATAAGGTGATTATGGGTGGTGAGAGACGCTCTATGGTCATTAATGAAAAAGATAAAAAAATCACCGCTTATCATGAAGCAGGTCACACATTAGTTGCTAAGTTAATTCCAAATGGTGATCCGGTAAATAAAGTGACAATCATTCCGCGTGGAATGGCATTGGGATACACACAAATCCAACCAGAAGAAGATCGCCTAAATTACTCTAAGTCGAAAGCTCTAGCGATGCTTTCTTATATGTTTGGCGGTCGAATTGCAGAAGAACTTGTCTTTAAAGACATTACAAGTGGTGCGAGCAATGATATCGAAAGAGCTACAGATATCGCTCGTCGTATGGTCTGTGAGTGGGGTATGTCTGAAAAACTAGGGCCTGTTGCCTATGAAAAACACGAGGGACCTGTTTTTGTAGGTTTACAACAATCCCAACATACACATAATTTTTCAGATGATATTAAACGCGATATTGATATTGAGATGAAAAAAATTATTGATAAAGCCTACAATGATGCAAAGAAATCACTAGAAGATAATATTGATAAGTTGCATACGCTTTCCCTGGCGCTTCTAGAGCTAGAGACAATTGAAGGCAAAGAAATTGATTTAATCATGGAAGGAAAAACCTTAGAAGACTTAAAATCAATTCGTGCAAAACATGCAGATCTTTTAGCGGCAGAAGATAAAGAATCTCAGCGTAAGCTTTTAGAAAAAGAACGCATTGAAAAATTAAAGCAAGAAGAAGATAAAAAGAAAAAGGGATCAGTAGGCGGCGGTGACTCGGATCCTGTAGTCGTATAATGAGAAATATGTGAATATTAGCAGCATCATGCATAACCTTTTGTTAACTTGGGGTCATTTAGAGTGGAATGACTTCTTTGATATTTTGCTAGTATGGCTAGTCGTTTATAAATTACTAACTTTTATTAAGGGCACCGGGGCAGTGCAAATTCTTGCAGGCCTTGGGATTGTTGCTATCAGCTATATTTTAAGTATTTGGCTAGAGTTGAGTACGCTTAACTGGGGATTGCAGCAATTTTTTGATAATCTGTTTTTGATTGTTATCATTCTATTTCAAGCTGAGATTCGTAGAGCACTGGCTCATATTGGAAGAAACCCATTTTTCTCTAACATTACGGCTAGCCAAGAAATGGAAGCGATCGAAGAGCTGTGTATTGGAGCGTTTCGCTTATCTGAGCTAGGTTATGGTGCTTTGATTGTAATTGAAAAAGAAATTGGTCTTGAAAATTACATAGAAAAAGGGGAAGCGGTTGATTCACAAATTTCTAGTGAGCTTTTAATTAGTGTGTTTCACCCACAAAGTCCTCTACATGATGGAGCCGTTGTAATGCGCGGTGGACGCCTAGCAAGTGCGGGTACATTCTTGCCGCTATCAAGAAATCCAAACATTGATAAACAATTTGGGACTCGTCATAGAGCGGCCCTTGGTATCACTGAAGAAACAGATGCTATTGTATTGGTTGTTAGTGAAGAGAGGCAGCAAATATCTTTAGTAGAACAAGGAATATTAGTGAATGTAAGTGATTTAAAATCACTACGTTCTAGTCTTGTAAAGAGTCTGCAGTTAAAACTTACAAACAAGGTTGTGGTTCATGGCTAAGTCTGAACCAGTAAAACAAATGTTTACTGAGAACCTAGGGTATAAGCTCCTTGCTCTGGTAGTGACTGTTTTTTTATGGACATTTGTAATGGGCAGAGATGATGCTATAGAGTCAAAAGATATGCTCATTGATGTGTTTTTACCATCTTCACACGAACTGTATTTAGTGCAGCCTAACCGTGTGCAAGTAACCTTAAAGGGGACTCCAAAGTTACTTCGTAGATATTTTAATAATAAAAAAACAATTAAATACGACATTTATAATGTAGATAAAAACAATATTCGAATTGAAATAAAAGATGGTAAATTAGAACTTCCATATGGATTGCATGTTGTGAGTATAACACCAAGACATGTTGATATGCGTATTAAACCAAGAACTGGTTATAGAG
>JAGRAL010000406.1 GCA_020434605.1 Bdellovibrionales bacterium | reverse complement strand
CATATGCTAAGTGCATGTTTTCTTTATTCTTGATTTCTAAAACACCTCTAGCTAATAAAAACTTATATATATCGAGCGTCATTTTAGAGTTCATAAAGTTATTCAGGTCATATTGGATAAATGTCTTACCATTTATATTGGCCTTGTAGCCCTCTCGCTCATTTTTAGTAGAAAACAGAGAAAAGATAGGTGAGTAATCCCAATTATTAAAAACAGCTTCGATAAGTAAGGGGGTTTTAGTATCGTAGTTCCACTGTGCACTTCCAACAAGCTGGCTATTAAATAGGTTAGCCCGTGTAATGCCTGAGTCCTTGTTTCCGTTGAACTCAATCTTCCCGCCCTTATAGCTACTACTACCAATACTGCTTTCTTTAATATTTAACTCTGCCTGAACTACCGGGTTTTTTATTGTGCCTGTAAGTTTACCTTTTAGATTCATCGTTGAGTTTAGGTTTTGCGTTATATCTTTAAGGGTTTCAGATTCTTCTAGCCTGATATCAGAGCCAGCGACTGCAACATCAAGTTTTCCATCAGTGGTGATGCTTCCGGTTACATTTACCTTAGTTCTGGATTTTGTTAATTCAGTCCCTGATAAATTTATTATATTTTTAGCGGTCTTAGAATTCAATTTTATAAAATCAACGCTTTCTTTACCGATGATAACTCTTTGTAAAAGTCCGTTGATGTCATAGTTAAGGCGATCAATTCTTAGTGGGCCATAGATATGCGCTTGTATGTTACCGCTACCTGAAAACTTCATGGGTAGCTGTACGCGTCCCTCAAGAATTTTTGGAAGATTGGATAAGTTTAGATTTGGAGTATTCACTTTAATATCAATGGTATCTTTATTAAAATTTAAGCCGATGTTTCCTGCGTACTTTGTTGCATCTACATTGCCCACGATATCATTGAGTTTTAAAAACGGATTGGCGTATGTAATAGTAGTGTTTAGATTCCCTAAATAAAAATTTTCAAAATAGGCATCGCGCCCTTCGGTTTTAATTGTAAACACACCTTTTTTAGAATTTCCTTCCGTGTAGCCGCTTATAGAAGTGTTGCCTTTAATACTAAGACCAGATATTTCATCGATATCGTCTATACGAAATTGATTGCTAGAGTAATCTACTCGGTAGCCTGATAAAAAATCGACTCTTGTATTTGCTTTTCCTGTTGATGATCCTATCTTTAAGTTTGCATCAGCTAGTAAAAACTTGCTATTTACGTGCAGTGTACCCTTTGCACTTAAACCCTTAAGAGCTACAATGTTCTTTTTTGATTCACTAGATTTTATATAAAAGTCGCTAACATTTAAGTCGCCGCTACAGTTGGCATAAAACTTTGGTAAGACAACACCTGAACAAGGAAAGTTTCCATTCGCAAGTAGCTTTAGGGGCACATTATGGATTTTGATCTGATTCAGTAGCTGCCTTAACTCAAAAGACTTTATGTCAATATTACCTTCAAACGAGTAATGTTCACCTAAGAATAATTTTATCTTTTGTACTTCTATTTTTTGTAACTGATTTTTAATTAAGGCTGTTGCAGATAAAACTTTATTTTCTAGCTGGCCATCTATAGTGACATCACCAATATCAAATCCTTCAATTATAAAATTACTTAATTGAGAGTTGGCTGCGAACTGATTCTTCTTAGCATTCACTAAGTTAATATTTCCTTCAAAAACGCCGCTCATAGTTGGAATATCAAGATTCTTTTTATACGCGTTGATTGAGTCTTTAATAGTGTCAAGCTTGACGTTCCAGCTAGAGGCAAAAGAAGGAGTGTTGAATTCAAGTTTTAATGGGTTGCCAGTCGCATCGCCTTTGGCAACAACAAAGGAGTCATCTTTTGTAATTTTAAAATCAATTAACTTAGTGCCTTTTGAGGATACGCTAAGTTTAGTTGATAGACCAAATGCAGTTAACGAATCTTTTACGTTTTTTTGCTTTAATTTAATCTCGGGTAAATCATTTTCAAGAAAAATCGTAGTAAAACCTTTGCGCAAATTTAAATTTAATGGATTGACCGATACAGATTGATCAATGTTGTCAAGCCTGGCTAGTAGTTCACCTTCATGGATTCTTAATTCATCAACAGGAATATGTAGTAGGGTAGCGAACTCCAAATCTGGCATTTTAAAAGGTTCTGCATTTTTTTTCTGCTTATATATTAAAGAATTTTTAGGCTTCTCAATATAGACTCTGCTAATTTCGAATCTTCCTAGGATTAGTGATATTAGACTAACACTGACATCAACAGATTCTATTTCAATAGAAGATATATGTTGGGCTAAATCCTTTTTAGGATGAACAGAAACATCTTTTAGTTGTGCGCTTAATGTAAACGGGCTGAGTTCAAGATCTTTGATATCAATCAACACAGGTAAATTATCATGTGACTCTAAGTATACTTTTGTTCTGACCCATTGCTTTAATTTAGGGTAGTGAAATTCGTAGATAAATCCTACAGTAAAAAAAGTAATACCTACGATAAGTCCAGAGACAAGCTTTTTCACATGCTACTCCAGTTATCAAATAGGTACTGAGCCATTTTAAAATTTTTGTTATAGCTCAGTATTGATTTTAATATCTGAACAGCCTCGTTTCTTTTTCCTAATTTTTCAAGACAGACTGCTTGGTGATATAAGCATGACATTAAGTTGTCAGGTGAGTCTTTGTACTCTTCCTCAAGTTGCCTAGAATATTCTAAAGCTAAAATGTATTGTTGGTCTTGAATATAAGCTTCTAATAATAACCATTTTTCAGCTTCTGTGCTTTGTTTTGGTTTCAGTAGCTGTATACAGCTAGAGTAGCACTCGGCCAAAAACAAACTACTTGCTATCCAGTACTTTTCTGATGGATATTTTTTCGCAAGCTTAAACATTTCTTTTACATACGGATCATCTTGAGTAGAGTTATCTTTTTTAAATAATTTTATCCAAAAAGAATCTTTCTTAGAGTCAGTTTTTTGAAAAATACTATCAGCATAACGTCTTTGAAAATCACCGTACCTCTGTAGCAAATCTTCATCTGTAGGAAACTCTTCAAGTGCATCTTGAAAAAGTTGTCTTTCTTCTTCAAGGAGCCTTTCGTTTTTTAGTAATAAAATTTTGCTGAATATCTCTTTTTTTCGTTCATGCTTTTCTTCTAACTCTCTACTGATCCATTCTGAACGTAATTTATCAAACCTGGGATCAAGATGATCAAACTTATCATACTTTAAAATAGTTTTTAATGCCTGATCATCAGCTGCGGTAAACAGAGTGTCCAAAATTTCTTTTGT
>JAGRAL010000405.1 GCA_020434605.1 Bdellovibrionales bacterium | reverse complement strand
CTTTTATTATAAAGCCATAAATACTACTTAAAATCTTCGGGATTTAATTTAAACTTTTTGATTTTATCATTCAAAGTACTTTTGGGTATTCCTAGCTCTATTGCTGTTTTTCTTTGATTGCCTCTGTTTGCTTTTAAGCGAGCTCTAATAAACTCTACTTCAATTTCTTTTAGTAGCGGCATTTCGCCCAAAGGTTTAGGCTCTGAAGAGTCTATTTTTTCAATTAATTGATCAATATCAGATTCTTCAACTCGTTTTCCAACAAAAAGAGCAGATGCTCTAGCTACTACATTTTTTAATTCGCGAATATTTCCTGGCCATGGATGTTGCTTCATTTTCATGATAGCGCTGTGACTAAATGCAACTCGCATTTCTCTAGCAAAGTCATAAATCAATGTCTCGATATCTTCCGGGCGATGTCTGAGTGTTGGAATATTCACTTGAATTACATTAAGTCTATAATATAGATCTGCTCTAAAGGTGCCGTCTTCCACCATTTTCTTTAAGCCTTTATGAGTAGAAGCAATTACTCTTACATCAGTATAGGTAGTCGTATCCGATCCTATGGCTCGAATCTCTTTGTTTTCAAGTGCTCTTAATAGTTTTGGCTGTAGATCTAAAGGTAGGTCACCAATTTCATCTAATACAAGAGTCCCCCCGCGCGCCATTTCAAAAGCGCCTTTACGATCAGCTTGCGCATCCGTAAAACTTCCTTTTTTGTGTCCAAAAAGCTCACTCTCAATCATGGTAGCACCGAGAGCGCTGCAGTTGATTGTAACAAATGGCCCGTTATGTCTAAGGGATTCTTGATGAATGAGTCTTGCAACCAGTTCTTTTCCAGTGCCTGACTCGCCTAAAATTAGAACGGGTAAATCCGTCTTAGCGACACTAGGAATAGTTTTATAGACTTTTTGCATCTCCATATTCTTACTTTTGGTTAAATGAAGATTTTCTACTCCGGGATCTTTTAGGGTAAAGACAAACTCCCTACTGCCAAGCCTGATTTTATCTCCTTCTTTTAGGTAAATTTCTTTGATTTTGTTGTTGTTAACAAAAGTCCCATTTGCACTATCCAAGTCTTTCAAGATAAAGCCTCTTGGGGTTGCTTCGATCTTAAGATGTTTTCTGGACACAATTGGGTCGGCTACTACGACTTGATTTTCGGGATCTCTGCCGATAAAGCATTTCTCATTGATTTCAAAAACAGTCGTCCCTGAGTTTTCAGTGGGAATTAAATACGAATTATGAGATAGTACTCGTGGTTCATTAATACGTTGAGTTTGCATAGGGCTCCTTTATTAAAGGACTTCTATAACAAAAGCTGTGCCGGTTTTTGGGTGGTTTTAAGCAAAAAAGAGCCATTTTACGGACCAATTTCTGGATTTTATGTCCGAATTACGATATTTAAGTCTTAGTTTTAAAAAATGAGGAAGTTTTGACCAAGAGCCCTGATGTCCATAGTGCTGTTAAGCCGGAAGATTATCCTAATGACAGTTTTCCAGAGGTCGCCATAGTTGGTAGATCAAATGCAGGGAAGTCTTCAATGATCAATGCTATCATGGGTAAAAAAATAGCATTTGTGAGCCAGAAACCAGGTAAAACGATCACTTTAAATTTCTTTTCCGGAAAATCATACCGCCTTGTCGATATGCCAGGCTATGGCTATGCCAA
>JAGRAL010000404.1 GCA_020434605.1 Bdellovibrionales bacterium | reverse complement strand
AGCGCTATCTCGTTGAATTGGATTCTACCAGCCTTGCCAGATATAGTGCAGTAGTTAGAACCCTATTGGATGGGTCTGTTAAAGTCTTTGTGATGGAAAATGAGGTTAAGCTTACACCTATTGAAGATTTACCACTTGATTTGTTGCCTGCACTACGTAGAAAGCGATTTGAAAATTTAGATTTTGAAGCAGATAAAGATTTAATAGCTGCTTTAGATAGTTTTAGTGAAAACACTGAACCCATTGATTTAATTAAGGTATGGAGGACAATTGGTAGGGTTAGTAATGCTGTTAGACATCATCAAGTTACTGGCAAAGCTTTAAGAATTAAAAAAGCCACCAAGAAGGTGGCTTAAAAAGCAAAGCGCAGGTCATGTAGCCTGCGCGATGTTGATCCTATTTTGGATTATTCACTAGGGTTGAATAAAAGAGCAGAACAATTTGATGTTTTATTTACATCTTTATTCATAAAGTAGGCTTACCACCTTTTCCACACTGGGGTAATCATACAAAGGGCGGAAAAAATACTTTTGTGGCCACGACTGAGGAAGCCTACCGTGCCAAGATTGCCATCTAAAAAGTATGCGCTATCCTCAAAATTCCTAGGAATGGAATAAGACCAGAAATATTTGCTTGCCATATCACCGCTAAAGGCTTCTCTAAGCCCTCTTTTTTCTAGTGCAACAAGCTCGCTATCATAATTAGGAAAACCACGCTTACCGTTCATATATTCAGGCCATCCTGTTGGGAGTCTTTGTTCTTTTTGCTCGCAATAGCTTGTAGCTTCAGAGTGATTCACTTGGCTTTCTATTTCAATCGATATAACTAAACCGCTAGCTACATCTTGTATACCATTTGCTACTACCTCAAACTTACCACCTTTTGAGGTTACACAAATGCTTCCTCTTGGTGCTAATTTAAAATCTCTATAGGAAGAGCAGGCTCTAATTTCGCGATCCGGTTGACTGTTATTATTGTTTGATCTAGCTAATTCAGCTTGAGCTGAGCCGGCCACTAAAAATACAGTGATTATAAGTACGTTTTTCTTGAAATTCATAAAAAATCTCCATTAAAAAGTTAAAAATTGTCACAAACTGACATCAACACATATTTATATTGCAAGCGTGCCAAGTAGGTTTTGAGCTGTTTTTTTGTATAAAATTTTGACAATTACTTTGCGACACTCTTAAGTATCTGTAGTTACAAACCTTTTAAATGATAATTCGCTAACACTTAAAAGTGACTAGAAAAGTAATGTTTCCGAACTTTAAAGTGTATATAAAGGCAACGGACACGTGACCCATGTTAGCAAGACTCTTAATTGAGTCCCCTACCCAAGTCCAAAAGAGACAGATTCACTGAAATTTAAAGGTGACAGGATCATTAAAAAACAACATTTATATGCACCCTAAATTTTTTTAGAGTTGTCATTTCTCTTTTGCACGATACCTTTTCTTTTAGCGGAACTTAAAAACAGTTTATACTTTTCAAAAATCTTTGTTGCGGTCTCGTTCAAAAAATTTCCAGTCTTCAAATCATCGTAATCATCGCCCAGCTTAGTTCTTCTTATGGTTTGTTCACCGTTTCCCGTTGGAAATGTATCAATGATAATACAATTAATGAAATCTTTAGATAGTACGTTTATCTCTACGGCTAAATCTTGCAACTCTTTATCGATGAATGCGCTTGTTGGATCAGAAATTACTCGGCTAAAAGCATCATTGAATTGATGAAATATATTGGAGTTAAATGAATCAATTAGATTTTTCTCAACATAATAGAATTCGATCGTGCTGAAACTTGGAAGCGAGTCTAAGAGGCTTTCCAAAGATTTGGAATCTTCATTCTTTGTTAAACTCCTTTTCTCTTTCCATGTACCTACAAAAAAACCTACAATTGCTATTACAGCCTCAGGGATGATCTCTAAAATTGCTTTAAACATATACTTCTATCCTAGAGTCTGTAATAACAATAAGTAAAGTAGAACAATCAAATATGAATTAAATCAGACCATCTTGTAGAATAGCTGGGGCTCTTCATTTCAGAAAGCATTTTCCAAAATCTATTCACTCCACAAGCTGCATGCTTAACAGTTCCTGAACCGCTCCTATAGTTTAATTGGTCTATGATTCTCATTAAGTGATCTTCTTGAAGACTGTCATTTTCTCCAAAAAATGACAGTTGAGAATATTGCTTTGGCTGAATATCAAATAGCATTATACCTGCCTTTTTGTATTCAAACCCCGATTTATATATTTGATTTAAGGATTCAAAGGCATGCATGATTAATTTATGTGTGATGGAAGTGCCAGTTGTTAGGTTTATAACGTGAGAGTTATAATATTGTGGACCGTTCTTAAAAGGGCTTGTCCTGATTGAAACCGCTATTCCTTTTGCTATACAGTTTTGTTTTCTTAATTTTTCTGCTGCTGTTGTAACATGATTTGCTATTGATTCCATTAAATCACACTT
>JAGRAL010000403.1 GCA_020434605.1 Bdellovibrionales bacterium | reverse complement strand
AACAAATGGAAATGCAATATTTTGTGAAGCCAGGCACTGACGATGGTCACATGAACGATTGGATGGAAATTCGTAAAAACTTTTATCTTAATTTAGGGTTTAATAAAGAAAATATTCGTTTTCACGCTCACGGCGAAGGTGAGCTTGCCCACTACGCAAAAGCAGCATTCGATGTGCAATACAAGTTCCCAATAGGTTGGCAAGAGTTAGAAGGTATTCACAACAGAACTAACTTCGATCTTTCACAGCACCAAAAATTTTCTGGTAAATCTTTAGAGTACTTTGAAGAGTCTACAAAGGAAAAGTTCGTGCCTTATGTTATCGAAACAGCGGCCGGCTGTGACAGACTAGTCTTAGCGTCACTTTGCGATGCTTACCGTGAAGAGATTACGACAGATGACAAAGGCAATGAAGACACAAGGGTTGTCTTAGGATTTCATCCACGACTTGCGCCAGTAAAGATGGCCTTCTTGCCACTGTCTAAAAAAGAACCACTAGTCGAAACTGCTCTTAAATTACGTGATGAGTTCTCTGAAAGAGATATGGTCGTGCAGTATGATGAATCAGGTAGTATTGGTAAGCGCTATAGACGTCAAGATGAGATAGGCACACCACTTTGTGTAACAGTTGATTTTGAAACAGCAACTGATGGCAAGGTAACAGTTAGACATCGTGATAAAATGACTCAAGACCGTGTACCTATGGATCAGCTACTAAGTTATGCTGATGAAAAATTTAAAAACTTTTAGGAGTGGTGTTGTATGCAAGAGGCTTCAAAGTTCGATAAACAGTTTATTTACTTCTTCTCAAAAGAATCAACTGATGGAGACGCAGGTTTAAAAAACTTACTAGGCGGAAAGGGTGCCAATCTTGCCGAAATGACTAAGCTAGGAATTCCTGTTCCACCGGGCTTTACAATCTCTACAGATATTTGTGCTGTCTATAATCAAGAAAAAACACTTCCAGAATTTGTAAAAACAGAAGTTAAAAAAGCTGTTGTACGAGTTGAAAAACTACTGTCTAAAAGTTTTGGTGGGGACAAAAACCCACTGCTTTTCTCTGTTAGATCTGGTGCCAGGGCCTCAATGCCTGGAATGATGGATACTATTTTAAACCTAGGTTTAAATGATAAAACAGTAGAAGCTTTAGCAACGGCTTCGGGGAACCCTAGGTTTGCCTGGGATTCTTATCGTAGGTTTTTACAAATGTACTCAAATGTTGTGATGGGGATGAATCACTCGTTATTAGAAGTAGCACTGGAAGACGTAAAAGCCGAAAAAAATTATAAAGAAGATTCTGAGTTAAAAGTTGAAGACTTAAAACTATTAGTTAAAAACTTTAAGTTAGCCATTGCAGATGGTACAGGCTTAACATTTCCTGAAGATCCATATGAGCAACTATGGGGAGCTATCTCGGCTGTATTTAGATCGTGGGATTCAGACCGCGCAAATACGTATAGAAAGCTTCACGACATTCCGCAAAGCTGGGGGACGGCGGTAAATGTGCAATCCATGGTTTTTGGTAACCTAGGAGACGACTCTGCCACTGGTGTTGCATTTACAAGAAACCCATCTACTGGTGAAAAATTATTTTACGGCGAGTATCTAATCAATGCGCAAGGGGAAGATGTTGTTGCAGGTCTTAGAACTCCGCAACCTATCTCTGACTTAGAGGCAAAAGGTACCGATAAAAAGTCCTTACAAACGATGATGCCTAAGGCTTACAATGAGCTTTGTGATATTTATCAGAAGTTAGAATCTCATTACAAGGATATGCAAGATATTGAGTTCACAA
>JAGRAL010000402.1 GCA_020434605.1 Bdellovibrionales bacterium | reverse complement strand
CTAGGGCTAACTTAATATCTACCCCAAACTTAGCAGTATCTTCGGTAGTGATGCCCGTGATTTGTGTGACTTCTTCACTGACTGTCAAATCAGGCCAAGCAATTAAGTCCGAATAGACCTGAATGGGTCTGTGGCTGGCTGTGCACCATAAGACTACTCCAATTTCAATAATTTTATCTGTTTTTGGGTTTAACCCTGATGTCTCTAAATCTAAACCTAATACTAACATATCTGTCTACTTTACTATAAAACGGCTACGATCCAAATTAGGAATGGCCGCGCATAATTCTTTTTTACCAAACAATTTATATCTATTTTTTGCAACGATGTCATAGATAAAATCTCGTATACATTTAGGGACTAATAAAAAGACTAAGCAGGGCATAAAGATGGGATTTACCAATGCCAGTACGCGAAGCACTGCGCCACTTTTTATGTACAATTTATTTTTGACTTTATTAGATAATACAAGAGTGTGTAGATCTTTGGTCAATTTAGAGTCAATATTATTTGCTGCATAGTCAGATTGAAGCGCGCAAAATAATAATCTTTTCTTTTTATCTTGTCTGTATAGAAATTGAATCCACGAATCGCAGAAAATGCACTCTCCATCAAAATATAAAATATGAGTGTTTTGCAAGTAAACTCCTTTACTAGCAATCTACTGATAAACGTATGAACAAGCAAGATTTACCAATTTAGGCGATATTGAATCCAAGTTTTTTCATCATTTGCGTTGTGCTGCAATTCGATCTGTGAATTTGGATCTAGGTTTTTATAGACTTTAACTTGTACATCCGATTCGTTTTGGACATAGCTAACATCCGCATTGAATGAACCAATATAACGAACCATAGCTCTTGTTTTAAGAGGGTCCACTTTTATTTTCATCTCATCAGTTTCATCAACGTCTGAGGTTGCCTCTGCCTCAGATTGCACTGGCTCCTCGAGCTCTGAGTCAGATACCTCTACCCAATTCTTTAGACGTCCGTAGATACGAGTATTCTCCCACTTTTCTTTTAAAAATTTTTTGTGGTTAAAATATTTATTTTGCTTATTTAGAGACTCCACAAAAGCTGTGTTTTTAGAGTAGAAGTCCTCTATGTGCTCAGTGCTCTTACTAGGATCGTAGTGATATTTTTTAGGAGTATAGGATTTACTAACTTGCTCGTTGATTTCAGAATGTAGAATGACACCAAAGTTTTGATACAAAACAAAGGCCAATGTCATACCTAAAAATGAAAGAGCTATCCGTAATCGCCTCATACTTAAATTATATTGTATCTATCGGAAAATACCTAAGAAGTATCAAGAAAGTCTCATTATGAGACAGTGTTTTATTTTAAAACAAATATATTAAGCCTACGTAGAACAGTAGATCTTAGATAAATTAAAAGTTTTCTAATGTAGTGTTGTCTATACGTAGAGGTTCACCAGCAGCAAATTTATCATGCGCCGCTCGTAAAACGTAAGCCAATACAAGCCTACCATCAGAAAGTGTGTATGTAGCGATCACAGAGCCTGCCTTACC
>JAGRAL010000401.1 GCA_020434605.1 Bdellovibrionales bacterium | reverse complement strand
TGTTTACTAATTGTATTTTCATGGATCTGGTTCATCAAAAACGTATCTCAGTAAAAGACCCTATACAAATGTATCTGCCTTGGTTTTCTAATCATAAACTGAAAATTGAAAACCTTTTGTCTCATACGTCAGGTATGCCGTGGTGGAATGCGTATTATAAAAAGATTAGTTTAGAACAACCAAGAGAAATTCGTTGGATGCAGTTAAAAGAAGAGGTAGCAAAAGAAAAACCTCAAGTATGCAAAAAGGCAGTTTACTCAGATTTGGATTACTTTTTTTTGGGTTTTATTTTGCAATCGGTATTTAATAGTCCATTGATAGATATATGGAAAACCACAATGCAGGGTGATTTTCATTTTAATATTGATAATCAACCTACATATAAAAAGTCACTGTATGCACCCACTGAAAAATGCCCGTGGCGTAAAAAAATATTGCAAGGAGAAGTGCACGATGAAAATGCGTGGGCTTTAGGAGGGGTTTCAACCCATGCAGGCTTATTTTCAACCATGGAAGCGCTTGTAACATACGGATTAAATTTAAGATCACAATTTTATGATCATCCAAAGTCCTTAGATCTTTTTTTCAAAAAAGCTACGTCAAAAGGTGATTGGACTTTAGGTTTTATGCAGCCTAGTAAAGAGGGATCTAGTAGTGGAGAATATTTTTCTCCTAAGTCAATCGGGCATACAGGCTTTGTTGGTACATCTTTATGGTTTGATCCAAAGTTAGATTTGTTAGTTTGTATTTTATCTAATAGGGTTCATCCAAGTCGGGACAACAGAAAGTTTGTTGTTTTACGCCCAGAAATTCATAATGCAATTGTTAGGGGAGTTTTAGATGTCTGATACATTGCCTACATTAAAAAAGGGTAGTCACATTCATTTTATGGGAATTTGCGGTACGGCAATGGCTTCGCTTGCAGGCTTATTAAAACAAATGGGATATCATATAACAGGTAGTGATCAAAACATCTATCCTCCAATGTCACTACTACTTGAAAGGTTGCAAATCCCAGTAATGCAGGGATATAAAAAAGAAAATTTAAATCCTAAGCCTGATTTTGTAATTGTCGGTAACGTGATTACAAAAAAATATGAAGAGGCACAAGCTCTTCTGGCTTCTGATATCCCTTACACTAGTTTACCGGTTGCAATGGGGGAGTGGTTGATTGGGGATAGAAAATCATTTGTTGTAGCAGGTACTCACGGTAAAACCACAACGACGTCACTGCTAGCCTGGGTTACTGACTTTATACACTTAAAGCCAGGCTTTATGATTGGCGGCATCCCTAAAAACTTTGATGTTTCATTTAAGGTTCCAGAGGGTGATGTGTTTGTTATCGAGGGAGATGAGTATGACACAGCTTTTTTTGATAAAGTGCCTAAGTTTAAACATTATAAGCCTTATTATACGGTACTAGGTGCTATTGAATTTGATCATGCGGATATTTATAAAGATATTAACGACGTGATGAAAGCTTTTGAGATTTTAGCTGAAAAATCAAATCCCGATGGAATATTTTTATCATATGCAGAGAATAGCAATACACAAAAAATTGCAAGCCTCGCCAAAAGTAAAAACAAGATTAGTTTTGGAATTGCATCGGGTGACTATCAAGCCAAAGATATTCAATACACTAAAGATGCTACAATATTTAAAGTCACATATAAAGATAACGAAATCCTTACTGTAAAAACACAACTATTCGGTGAATACAATGTTTTAAACGCATTGGTTTGTGTGGCTTTAGGGCATGCAATTGGTTGGGATCTTAAGAAGGTAGCCGAAGCACTCTTTTTATTTAAAGGTGTAAAGAGGCGACAGGAGATCATCGGTCTTGTGAACGGGGTTACTGTCATTGAAGACTTTGCTCACCATCCAACTGCTGTTAAAATGACGATCGAAGCAGTTAAAGAAAGATTTAAGACCTCTAGAGTTCATGCTGTATTTGAGCCAAGGAGCGCCACTTCAAGACGTAAAGTTTTTCAAAAAGACTATGCAAATGCATTTAAAAAAGCCGATTTTACTTGGCTAGCAAAACCCTATGCACAAGATGCTATCTCAGAAGAGGATAGGTTTTCATCTCAAGAACTAGTAAAAGATATTGGTAAGAGCGCTGAAGTTTTTGATGGAGTTGATGAGGGTGTTAAAAAAATTAGTAGTGAAGTTAAAGACGGAGATGCAGTAGTTATTATGAGTAATGGATCTTTTGATGGCATTTACCAGAAATTACTAAATGCGCTTAAGTAATCAAGACTTATACTTAAATATAAGTCTTGATCCTAATGATTCTTATTGAATTAAACTTCTTAGCATCCAAGCTGTTTTTTCGTGTAGTTGAATTCTTTGTGTTAATAAATCCACACTTGCTTCATCACTACCTTTTTCAGCAATAGCAAAAACTTCTCTGCTAGTTCTAATCACTGCTTCGTGCCCTTCTACCAATTGCTCAATCATGGCTTGTGCTGGTGGAACACCGTCAGCTTCTACTACACTAGATAACTCAGCAAACTGCTTATATGAACCTGGCGCATAGTTTCCTAGCGCTCTAATTCTTTCAGCGATCAAATCAACGGCCGTTGCCATCTCAGTATACTGTGTTTCAAACATTAAATGCAGAGTTTGAAACATAGGGCCAGTTACATTCCAATGAAAGTTGTGAGTTTTTAAATAAAGAGTATAAGTATCAGCTAAAACTCGTGCTAATCCTTTTGAAATATCAGCTCTATCTTTTTCATTTATACCAATATTAATTTTCATAAACACCTCGTATATTATTGGTTACTAGGAAATACAAATACCAAAAACTCAGCGTCTCCACTTACTTGTATTCCTTCATTCTCATTCGCATCTATACCTATAGCATCTCCTGCCGTAAGTGTAAACCCTTTAGAGCTTGTTATGCTTCCTTTTAACATTTGTATCCATAAGTTTTGTTTAGGTAAAGTCGCGTTAGACGCAGACTTGTAGTAATAAATACAAGTGTTTTGATACAGATGAATTACTTTATCTTCTTTATTTGGTGAAGCAACTAATACACCATTTTCGGCATCTTTAATGTTTCTTATGTCTAAGGTTTCATAAGAAGGCTTGATACCCAACTCATCAGGCATAATCCAAATTTGAAATAAATGAGTGGCTTTATCTTTATAATGATTAAACTCTGAGTGCATTACTCCTGTACCTGCACTCATTTTTTGTAAGCAATAAGGGTGAATGATTTCATGGTTATTCATGCTGTCTCTATGTTCAAGAGCACCATCTAAAACAAAGGTCAAAATTTCCATGTCTTGATGTCCGTGCATTCCAACGCCAGCACCAGCAGCAATGATATCTTCATTGATTACACGCAAGCTATGAAATCG
>JAGRAL010000400.1 GCA_020434605.1 Bdellovibrionales bacterium | reverse complement strand
TACATCGACTATTCCATGTCGGTGATAGTGGGCCGTGCCTTACCTGATGTAAGAGATGGATTAAAACCGGTACACCGTCGCATTTTATTTGCGATGGATAACCTTGGACTTCGTCATAACAGGCCTTTTAAAAAATCAGCCACCATTGTAGGTGAGGTATTAGGTAAATACCATCCGCATGGTGATACAGCAGTGTATGACACCATCGTTCGTATGGCCCAAGATTTCTCACTAAGATATCCGCTTGTTGATGGTCAAGGTAACTTTGGATCGATTGACGGAGATAATGCAGCAGCCATGCGTTACACCGAAATCAGAATGAAAAAATTAGCTGAGGAGCTTTTAGAGGATATCGAAAAAGACACAGTTACATTTAGCCCAAACTACGACGACTCACTATTAATACCAAATGTTTTGCCAGCTAAATTTCCTAACCTACTAGTAAACGGGTCTACAGGTATTGCCGTAGGTATGGCTACAAACATTCCACCACACAACTTAAAAGACGTGTGTGAAGCAGTAATATCTGTAATTAAGACACCAGATATTTCTGATGACGACATTATTGATATTGTTAAAGCCCCAGATTTTCCTACAAAAGGTATTATTGTAGGTAAAAAAGGAATTATCGAAGCCTATAAAAAAGGAAGAGGGATTATTACTATTAAGGCTGTAGCCGAAATAGTGACTCTAAAAAATGACCGCGAACAAATCATCGTTACAGAATTACCATTTCAAGTAAATAAAGCGCGACTCATTGAAACAATGGCTTCTCTTGTTAACGACAAAAAGATTGAGGGTATATCTGACATCCGTGATGAATCATCAAGAGAAGGTATCCGTGTAGTTATTGATGTAAAAAAATCTGAAAGCGCAAATATTGTTTTAAATAGACTTTATAAGTTTACACAAATGCAAGTTAGCTTTGGTATCATTATGTTGGCTCTTGATAGCAAAGGTAGACCGCAGATATACCGACTAAAGGATATGCTTTCCGCATTTGCCGATCACAGACGTGACGTAGTTACCAGACGCTGCATATTTGAACTTAAAAAAGCTGAAGAAAGAGCCCACATATTAGAGGGTCTTAAAAAAGCTTTAGATCAAATCGATGCAGTTATTCAGACTATCAAAGCAAGTAAAGAGCCTGTTGTTGCGCGCGCGGCATTGATGAGCCAATTCTCTTTTTCTGAAAGACAATCACAAGCCATACTAGAAATGCGCTTACAACGCCTTACAGGACTAGAAAAAGACAAAATTATTCAAGAATTAAAAGAATTAGTTGAAAGAGTAAACTGGTTAAAGATGGTTCTTGGTAGCGTAGATGAAATTAATAAAATCATTGTGCAAGAGCTAGAAGAAATCGTGGCTAAGTACGGTGATGAAAGACGCACAAAAATTGAAGCTGCCGAAGATGAATCCATCGACGATGAAGATTTAATTACTAAAGAAGATATGGTGGTTTGTCTTACTAAGACCGGCTACATCAAGCGCGTTCCACTAAATGAATATAGAGTTCAAAAACGTGGTGGCCGCGGACTGATTGGAATGGAAACTAGAGAAGAAGATGTTGTGACCAGCATCTTTGTTGCTGATACCCATACAACACTTCTAGTGTTCACAGATCGCGGAAAAGTATTCTGGGTTAAAGTTCATAAACTTCCTGCTGGTAGCAGACAGTTTAAGGGCAGAGCTATTAATAACGTTGTTCAGTTGAAAAAAAATAAAAAAGTAACAGCGAT
>JAGRAL010000399.1 GCA_020434605.1 Bdellovibrionales bacterium | reverse complement strand
ATTTCTAGTGGTAGTGCGTAACCCGTGCTCTCATCATAAAGTAGCAGGCCTCCTATTGTGAAAGCTATGATCCCACCTATTCCTAGGGCACCAAAACTTGGCACAAAAGCTTCGAGAATAAAAAATACTAAACCTAGCGCTAAGAGAGCTAAGCCGCCCCACTTTACGTCTAATTTATCAAAAGCAATAAATGAGATCAGTAAACCAAGCCCACCAGCTACACCTGGCAAAATCATTCCTGGATGAGTAAATTCAAAATATAAAAGCCCAAGGCTTCCTAAAAAAATCATATAAGAAAGCTGGGGGTCACCGATAATTTGTAGTATTTTATATCGAACATCAGGATCAAACGATACCAGTGGCCCGACTTTTACTGTTAGCATTTCATCACCAGGCCCTTTTACTTTTTTTGAATCACTAAATCCTAAAAAGCCATCCAGAGTGTTTGCTGCTATATCAATAGCTTTAATACTTTCAGCTTCTTCAGCTGTTATCGCTTTAGCCTCAGTAACAATTTTTTTACTAAAATCTAAACTTCTCTTTCTAGTTTTTGTAATACCCTCTAGCCAACTGATGGTGTCATTAAATATTTTCTTTTTTAGATCCTCAGGCATCTCAGTGCCCATGGCTGAAATTGGTGTGGCCGCACCCAAGTTGGTAGCTTTCATCGCGCCATTGATGTGGCAGGCTTGCAAAATAATGGCGCCAGCACTACCAGCATGCCCTCCAGATGGATAAACAAGACACAAAAATGGCTGCTCAGAGTTCAAAATTGTAGTTACTATTTTACGAGTAGAATTTAAATCTCCGCCTGGAGTATTAATTCTTAGTAAAATACTTGTGCACGAAGCCTCACGAGCCTTATGAGTGGCGCGGTTTATATAGTCAGAAGTACCCACTCCAATAAAATCATCAATAGTAAGATCAAGTGTGCAGGCCAAAGAAAATTTAAAGAAAAGTAAAATAAATAGAAACACTTACGCCTCCATATATTGTTTCATCTGCTGCCAAAGTAATTTTTTGGCTTTAGCATCATGTAACAATATGGCAAGTGACGGCGCTAAGATCGCATCTAGTGTTTTAACATACTTATCCGCACATCTTTTAGCCTCATCACCAAAGATAAATGTTTGTTTGGCTTTAGCTATACCATGAAGTTCATCCGCAGTAATCGCATCGTAACTAGACCAACCAAAGGCCTGAGTGATTTTCTCTAAAAGACCTCTCTCTTCTGCTGAAAGAGGAGCAGATAGCAATACCAGGTTCGTGTACTCTAGTTCGTTTACTAAAGGGGGCATAACGATAGCCTCAACACCAAGAACTTCTCGTAGATAGGTATATTGTTTTTTAAAAAGCTCGCGCATTTGCATGCAAGCAATGTAGGAAAAAACTACCTTCTGGTCACTTAAAACAGGTTTTACGCACCCCGTATGTTCACTTAGTAGGCAAGTAATTCGTAGCAGTACGGACTCTGGTCCGAAAACCCAATTTTATCAATGCAGTATTAAAGTTTCAAAATGAGACACCGATAAATGTAACGTCATCATGGAGGAAGACATGCAAGCATTCACATTAGATAAAGAGCAAATAAAAGATATGTTCATGGAAACTGAGAAGTGCTGCTCACTTTGCGGCAGCGATTTAAAATTTGATCACAACATAGATCATATTAAAAAAGAAGTTGTTGAAGAAGCCAAGTGTACTGCTTGTGGCATTAGAAATAAAAAACGTTACTTTGCCTTACAATAGTCTTTACTGTGAATAATAGGTCTATAAATACCTTGTAGGCCTAAATCCCTAATCTGATTACACCAAAAAGTATGTTTAGCGGAACCGATTTTTCCAATCGATCTCTCTACATTTCCTTTAAAACTTAAGAAAGTCACAACGCCTGGAAAATCAAAATCATCTTCAATAATGATATCCGTTTTTGCAGCATACTCATGGTAATAAGATTGCATTAAATCTAGTAACTCAGCTAAGGCAGCGTCCGAGCGTATATATTTAATCTCAAGGATTAAGGGTTTTACTAACCCCAAGTTTCTAGCCGTTGCAATATAGTCTTTTAACTCCACTACCTTTTCGTTTCCAAAGCCTTTTAACTTAAACAAACGAAGCTCTTCTAATGTTAGATCTTTAACTTTAATCGAGCTAAACTTTACTTTTTTTCCGATTCGGTTTTTGATTTCTGTGCTACCCTCTAAAATCTTAATTGCTTCTACATTTTCTTTTTTATCGATGATCCTTGTTAGTCCATCATCATGAAAAAGTACTAATTTACCATCAAAGGTTTCTTGCACATCAAACTCAAGATAGGTAAAACGAGGATCCAACTGAATGGCATTAGGCCCTTGCAAGCATTCAGTCAAAGCAATCATTGAGTTTTCGGGGAATTTATTAAAATAAGAGGTTGAATCCTGGCAACCACGATGACCGTAGTTTGCGAACCCTATCTGAAGCAATGCAAGTAGTAGTATCATGTCTTAAGGATCGGGATACTAAGTTGCAGCTTGATGAGATAACAAAAATCTCACACAAATTTTGACCTAGGTCTTAAGACTTTATGAGTTGATTGAGTAAGTCAAACATAGAACTAACAAAACTACCTTGCCCCGGACGAGGCTCCTGCCTTTGGTTTGTTTTGCACCAAAAATGATTTGGCTCTTGCAAGGTCTAGTGTACAGCTACTGTTTAAAAAGTACTGTGTTCCAAAAGGAAAAATAAATACTCTACCACTACCGCACTCACCTATTCTACGCGCTTTTGGCTGTTCGTTTTGATTACTAGATAAAAAGCAACCGCGGTCACCAGAAATGCTTTCGGCTACACATTTTTTTAGTAAATCAACATTGCGTTTGCCATCAAAAAAACATTGGCAGTAAACCTTATTGTAAGTCATCAGGTCCTCATCTGATGGCATGTTGTTATCTTTTGGCGCATCTGGAGTTAGGTAACTTACATGCCTAACATCATACGACCACCCGCCAGCAAACTCACTTTTTAATTTAGCAACATCAAACGCCCCATCAAACCAGCCTTTTTTATATTTTCCCTCTATATCGTAAGAAAAAATTGCAGTATCAAAGCTTGAAAACATTTTATTATATCTTTCGATCGCTAAGTACAAATCAGAGGATGTTGGATCTAGAGTGTAACGAACTCTAGCTTCTTGAAGCATTATGTAAGTCTTAATAAGTTCTTTTACCGCTTCAGAATTATCGACTCCCTTTGATTGCAAGGTCACAATCAGTTTATACAATCGATCATCTTGATAGGCTCTAGATGCTTCTAGTTTCTCTTTATCTGCTGGAGTTTTATATTTAGCTCTCTCCCAGATTTGATTGGTCCAATTAGTAATTTGCACCTTACTTACTGTTGGTGTTCTAACATGCGCCCTCCACTGTTCCTCAAAGTTACTAATCAAGGGTGAGGTAGTGACGGTTTGGGAGAATGCTAAAAAGATTACAAGTAAAACCATAAGATAAGAATAAATTGCATTCGTCTAAAAATGTAGAAAAAAGATACCCAGACTAGATCTTTTCAATTACAACCCGAGTGAAACACGGGTCTAGTTTAGATCCAAACAAAATATAAAAAGGATGTAACCATGAAATCACTAATTTTACCTTTATTACTACTAAGTGCAGTCTGTAACGCCAATCAAATGTCTGACTGTAAAGATCTAAATGTAGATTTACGATCACTTACTGTTCCTCTAGAGGAAAGCTCTAAGTCTTTTTTAGATGACTCTGTTCAATTGTATAAAATCGATCAAATTGAACCGGCTTGTTGTTCTGTAGGCGTTGCAGTTGTGATCAACGACGCTCAATCAGAAGTGCCAGGAGTATCAAAGTGTTTTGCAGTTATGGGTTACACAGGGGCTAACATCCCTAATACTCAATTGGTACACAGTCGCTCTCGCGGAACACTACTAATTATACCCGCAAGTACATACAATCCAGAGGGTGACGGCACTTCACTAGATACTGAGTTAGTTTTAAAATTGGATTTACCTAACTCAAACGTTAGTGTTTTAGAATAGGTTTATTTAAAATATTTTTTATGTAATCTTTTGATAGAGTGGTTTTTG
>JAGRAL010000398.1:1124-1809 GCA_020434605.1 Bdellovibrionales bacterium | reverse complement strand
AAAAACCACATTGAATATTTACTAGAAAACCTAGGCTTAGCAGAACATCGTGATAAGCGTGTTGCACAGTTAAGCGGTGGAATGAAAAGACGACTCCTTATTGCAAAAGCCTTAGTGCATAAACCAAAACTACTTTTGTTAGATGAGCCAACGGCCGGGGTCGATATTGAACTTCGTAACTCACTTTGGAAGTTTGTTCGCAAACTAAATCAAGAAGGTTGCTCAATTTTATTAACGACACACTACTTAGAAGAGGCAGAGCAGCTTTGCGAAAGAATAGGGATTATTAGTAGAGGGAAAATTTTACGAGTCGGTAACACAAAACAAATTATACATGAGCTAACGGATCGTGAAATCGAAATCGAATTAACACATCCTGTGACTAAAGTAGTTAGTGACCATTTGATTTCGCAAGATGACACAAAGTTGATTTTTAGAGTGCCAGCTCAAATGGAGTTTGGACAACTGATGGGTAAAATTGCTTTAGATGTCACTGCTGTAAAAGATTTTAAAATTAAAGAAGGAAATTTAGAGGATGCATTTCTAAAAGTACTAGGGGCTGAGGCATGATAGCATTCACTACGTTATATAAAAGAGAAGTAAGACGTTTTTTACGAGTGATCGGGCAGACGGTTGTAACTCCGATTATAAACTCATCCCTCTACCTATTGATTTTTGGTGTAAG
>JAGRAL010000398.1:0-1099 GCA_020434605.1 Bdellovibrionales bacterium | reverse complement strand
GAACTAAAATCTGGCATTACCTACTTAGCATTTTTAATTCCGGGCTTAGTTATGATGTCTGTTTTAAATAATGCGTTTCAAAATACCTCGTCATCCATTATTAACTCTAAGTTTCATGGAGAGTTGCAAGATATGAGGATTGTGCCTCTTAGCTCGAGCACCATTATATGGGCTTTCTCTCTAGGTTGTTTAACTAGAGGCTTAATGGTTGGAGTCATCACATTTAGTGTTGGAGCGGTTTTTTACTTTATTCAGTACCAAGAATTTATTGGTGTTTTTTCTCCATTTTATTTGCTTCTTTTTCTATGTATTGGTGGTGTTAGTTTTTCTCTTTTAGGTATTAGCGTTTCGTTTTGGGCTAAAAACTTCGACCAATTATCAGCTATCGGCTCCTTTGTATTATTGCCATTGATGTATTTAGGCGGTGTCTTTTATTCAATCGATCTACTGCATCCATTTTGGCAAGGGCTTTCAAAAGTAAATCCTATGTTATATTTTATAAATGGGGTTAGGTATGGTCTAGTTGGTGTCTCAGATGTAAATGTTAATATGGCGCTACTGGTTTCAACTTTAAGCCTTGTCTTACTACTTGTTCTAGCTACCTACGCTGTTAAGCGTGGTGCTTACTCAAGATGGTAGTCTCATAAAAAACTCACAATCAGCAAATACTATATAAATAGAGTTTAGAAAAAATAGATTTAAAAGAAACGGAGTTCTTTTGAATCAAATGCAAACTAGTGCTGTACAACTTAGGCCTAAACTTCTTGATGAGCTTTTATACTTAGCTAAGATACCATCATCTATTGGTCATAAATCCGGTATTAAAAGCGTAACTAAGTATGTCGAAAAAGAACTCATATCACTTGGTTTTCAAAATCTAAGTTATATTAAATCATTACCTCCTAAATATGCTCCTACACTGATTGCACAATCTAATCCAGAGGCGAGCTTAAAAATTATATTGGTTTGCCATGCAGACACGGTGGTTGCACCTGCTAGCTCCATAGACTTTGTGATTGATAACGATATTTTAGAGGGACCAGGGGTTGCAGATAATAAAGGTGGCATTGTTGTCCTGTTAGAATCTCTTAGAAGAATG
>JAGRAL010000397.1 GCA_020434605.1 Bdellovibrionales bacterium | reverse complement strand
CAGCCACATTTCAAACACTTCCTTCCAGTCTTCTTCACCGGTCAAATATTCCACTTCCATGGCTTCAAACTCTATCGTTCTAAAAATAAAATTCCCAGGAGTAATTTCATTACGAAAGGACTTACCAATTTGTGCAATTCCAAACGGAATTTTTTTACGCATAGAAGTAGCAACGTTTTCGAAGTTTACAAAAATACCCTGTGCGGTCTCTGGTCTTAAATAAATTTGCGAAGCTGATTCTTCTGTCGGACCCATAAAAGTCTTAAACATTAAGTTAAAATTTCTTGGCTCTGATAAATTTTTCTTTTTGCAATTAGGACATGTTGTCGGATCCTCCACTTGATCTGGGCGAAACCGGTATTTACAGTCTTTGCAATCGATAAGCGGATCTGTAAATCCATCAATGTGACCTGAAGCCTTCCAAACCATTGGGTGCATTAAAATAGCAGCATCAATCCCCACAATATCACGACGATTTGTCATGGACTTCCACCATAACTTTTTGATGTTCAATTTTAACTCTACCCCTAAAGGGCCGTAGTCCCAACAGGCATTGATCCCACCGTATACTTCGCTAGATTGAAAAACAAATCCGCGGCGTTTAGATAATGAAACCAGGGTAGAAAAATCTTCTAAATGTTTAATTTTCATGGGAGTCCTTATTGAATCTTCTCGCTCCTATAGATCTAGATGAGAGGGGTCTAGGAGTCAACAATTACGCCTTGATTTAAGTGACTTAAGTAAGTGAAACTAAAGTAGGAATTAGTTTTATTGCAAAGGAAAATGGTACACCATGACAAAGCGTATTTTATCATCTCCTTGGTTCGGATTTGTAAGTTTTTTGACTGTAGTCTTCATCAGCCTTTCCTACACTCAATCCTTCTCTTCCTCAAAAAAAGAAGATCCCGATTTAGCCACCAGGGAATATATGCTTAAAATATCAAGGCAACTTGGTGTCACCTGCAACTACTGCCATAACGTTAAAAATTTTAAAGATACGTCCATGCCAACTTGGAAGATATCAAAAGAGCATATGAAAGTGGTTCATTTGTTAAATACCGAGGGCTTTGTTAGCAATAAAGCCCCAAAAGCTGATTGTTTTATGTGCCACCAAGGCAAGGTGAAATACAATTATATCGAACCAAAGCCGCTATAATTAAGATTGCTTAATAGCGTTTAATGCAGCCAAGTAAAAGTCGTGTTCTTGGCCTTTAGCGTTCTTAAGGGTTTGAAATGCCTCTTCGGCCATCTGAATGCTAGCTCCGCCAGGTATACCTAAAACTTCGTAAGCGTTAAATTCATGACCGTTATACATGAAGAGACAATCTAAATTCTTCTCTCGGCCTGTGTTCTTTGTTTTTTTCACTATATCTGGCAGTGTTTTTTTGCCTGCACGCAAGTTTAACCTTGCTGGCTTAGAGCTCTTGCGGTTATACAAAATCCACACTATAACTAGTGCGGTAACTGAAAAGTAGATTATATTTAAAGCTTTTATACCCACTATGCTTATATTATAGGGGCTAACAAGTAGTTTGCAAGGAGTAAAGAAGTGGCTCAAGCACCAAACCCATTTGAAAAACAAAGCGCTATACCTGGAGTAAAACATATCATTGCCGTAGCTTCTGGCAAAGGTGGCGTTGGAAAAAGCACTGTCGCTTCAAACATAGCTGTAAGCTTAGCTAAAAAATTAAAAGTGGGTTTACTGGATGCAGATATTTACGGCCCAAG
>JAGRAL010000396.1 GCA_020434605.1 Bdellovibrionales bacterium | reverse complement strand
ATGAACTACGTGACGCTCCTATTGCCTCTATAGAAGATGGTATGGTGATAGTAGAGACTGTTGCGAATCTTAACGATAGACCGCACCAGTTCACACTAGAGTTAAAGCCTAGAGATATGTCAGACACTGCTGTGATTTATGTCACTCAGGATTTAAACGGTGTTTTAGTGTCAGTAAGTCCTATTTTTCAAAGCTTAAGCGCTTAATCCATCGGCTTTGCACTACCTTTTTTTTGAAAAAGAAGGTAGCCTCATAGCCCATGGTTCATGATATAGCTTCCGATTTTCATAAAGATCCCATCGATCAGTTTTTAGCGTGGTTTGAAAAGGCTACGACGGCTAAGGTCTCGCATCCCAATGAAGCGACTTTGTCTACTATTGGGAGTAATGGTTACCCAAGATCCCGAACGGTTTATTACAAGGGTATGCATCAAAGGCAATTTACATTTTACACAAACTACGAAAGCGATAAGGCCAAAGAGATCAATGAAAATGCAAGAGTCTCTTTACTCTTTTTTTGGCATCCACCTCTAGATTACCAAATTCGTGTAGAAGGCCTAGCAAATAAAATGAGCCGCGAAGAATCTGAAAAATATTTTAATAGCCGACCAAGGCAATCACAAATATCGGCATGGGCATCTCCACAATCAAGGTTGGTTTCGAATCGTCAAGAGCTTGAAGCCTTATATCAAAAAATCGAAAAGCAATTCGAAGGTAAAGACATTCCATGTCCTCCGTTTTGGGGCGGCTATGTTGTAAAAGCTAACTATTTTGATTTTATGATTTTAGATAAGTACCGCCTGCATGATAGATTTTGCTATAAGTTATCTGGTAGTGAGTGGAAAATGGAAAGGTTAGGACCGTAATGCAAAAAAACTATGAAAAACGTAAAATTGCTGTAACTGCTGGGCTCCCATACGCCAACGGTCAAATACATATGGGGCATTTGGTGGAGTATCTACAGACTGACATTTGGGTTAGATTTCAAAAACTCAGAGGTCATGAGTGTCACTACTTTTGCGGGGATGATACACACGGCACATCAGTGATGATATCAGCTCAAAAAGCAGGGGTTACTCCCGAGAAATACGTCTCTGAATTAAGAGAGCAAAGATTAAAAGATTTTAAAGATTTTCAGATCGAGTTTACAAACTTTTCTTCAACACATACGCCAGAGAATAAAGAGCTTTGCGATATGTTCTATCTTAAGATGAAAGAAAAGGGACATATTGCTTCTAAATCTGTTAAGCAAGCGTTTTGCGAGCATGACAAAATGTTTTTACCAGATCGTTACGTCAAAGGTACCTGCCCTAAGTGTGGGGCTAAAGATCAATACGGCGATACTTGTGATGTTTGTGCTTCAACCTATGGGCCAAATGATTTAAAAGATCCATTTTGTACCATCTGTAAAAATAAACCTGTCTTAAAATCTAGTGAGCATTTAGTTTTTAAATTAAATGATTTTAAGGATTATTTAAAAGACTGGGTGCCACAGCATAACGAAAAAGACATCAGTAAAAAATTAATGGAGTGGTTCAATGAAGATCTCAGGGATTGGGATATATCTCGGGATGCTCCTTACTTTGGATTTCAAATCCCTGGCTACACAGATAAATATTTTTATGTTTGGGTAGATGCACCGATTGGCTACATTGCTTCAAGTTGGGAGTGGCTTAAAAAGCAGGGTAGATCCTATGAAGAAATCTGGAAAGATGATTCCTATGAAATTTATCACTTCATAGGGAAAGATATTATCTACTTTCACTCTCTGTTTTGGCCAGCAATGTTAAAGTCAGCAGACTTGAGATCGCCAAATAAAATTTGTGTTCACGGTATGTTAACCATTAATGGTGAAAAGATGAGTAAGTCTAAAGGGACATTCATCAACGCTAGAACATACCTTAACTATCTCAACCCAAGTTACTTACGTTACTACTATGCTTGTAAGCTTTCTGGGGCTGCTGAAGATATTGATTTAAACCTAGAAGATTTTGTCTCACGCGTAAACTCAGATTTGATTGGTAAGATTACCAACCTCATTTCTAGAGGAGCGCAGATGTTAACAAAAAAAATGGATAGCAAGCTTAGCAAAGTGGACTCTCAGGGTCAGGCACTATTAGATAAAGCCTTAAACAAGGCAGACCTTATTGCTAGCTTATACGAAGCCAGAGATTACTCAAAAGTGATTGTTGAAGTAAGAGGGCTTGCAGAAGAAGGAAATCGTTACTTTGATGAAAAAGAACCATGGAAGTTATTAAAAGATAAGCCAGAAGATGCAAAAGTAGTGCTCACTAACACGATCAATTACTTTAAAGTTTTGGCGACATATTTAAAACCAGTTTTGCCAGAATATGCAAAGCAGGTTGAGCAGATTCTAAATTGTAAACCACTGTTGTGGGATACACTGTCAGATAAATTAGAAAACGTAAAGATCAACGATTACAACCACATTGCAACTAGAATAGAAGAAGAAAAGGTGAAACAAATGGTAGAAGATAGCAAAGACACAACTGGGGCAAAACCTGAAGCTAGCAAAACATCAGATTATATCACGATTGATGATTTTACAAAAGTGGATCTTAAGGTAGCAAAGGTTGTAAAAGCTGAATTGATTCCAGAGGCTGACAAACTACTTAAAATTACTGTTAGTGTAGGAAGTGTTGAAAAAACGGTATTTGCAGGAATTAAATCAAAGTACTCACCGGATCAACTTGTTGGTAAGCATGTTGTGCTAGTAAATAATTTGCAGCCACGTAAGATGAAGTTTGGTTTATCTGAAGGT
>JAGRAL010000395.1 GCA_020434605.1 Bdellovibrionales bacterium | reverse complement strand
CAACTGGGTATACAAATACATCTGGAGTCACATACTGAGGTTCGGCATTATTAAACGCTCTTCCAGGTTTAGGATCCATATCATATATAATTTTACACATATCTATGACATCTTCTAAATCAATATTCATAGCCTTAGAAATGGCAACATAGTTTTTCTTTTCAAGATTTGGTAAGTGCTTATCAATAATTTCTACCAGATCATTTGTATCTTCTTCGATGTGTTTAGCTTGAACCAGTAGGCACTCTTTTAAGTTTCTAGCAAATATCCCAGGCGGATCAAACTCTTGCAGAAGTGGAAACATTTCTTCTAATTCTGTTTTATCAACTTCCTCATCTGTCGCTATTTCTTCAATCGGAGTTTTTACATAACCATCATCATCAACGTAGCTAATCAAAATAGCTCCGTACTCTTTTTCTTCATCACTAAAACCAGATAAACCTAATTGCCACATTAAGTACTCGTGAAGAGACTGCTTTGTAGACAGCACGTTCTCATAGTTCATGATTTCATCAGTGTTTTGACTCATATTTGGAGTCGTGCGCTGTGTATGATCGATGTACTTTTCCCAATCAAACTCGTCGTGCTGTTGAGGATCTTGGTGATCACTACTAGCATCTTGAGTCTTGATTTCTTCTCTTTCTTCTAACTGAGTAGAGGCTTCATCCGTCTCAATGATTTCTTCTAGAATCGGATTTTCTACCATCTCTTTATGAACAGCTTGCTCTAGCTCCATTCGTGACATTTGAAGAAGCTTAATAGCCTGCTGCAACTGCGGCGTCATTCGCAGTTGTTGAGATAGCTTCATTCCTAATTTCATTTTCACGAATATGTCCTCGATTAAAGTCTAAAGTTTTCGCCCAAATAAAACTTGCGGGCTATATCGGAGTTTGCAACATCTGTGGCAGTACCCATTACCTGTATCATTCCATCTTTTAAGATATACGCCTGATCGCAAATACCTAAAGTTTCTCTTACGTTATGATCGGTAATTAATATTCCAATCCCCTTCTCCTTTAATTTTAATATGATATTCTGTATATCCGCAACGGCTATTGGATCAATACCAGCAAAGGGCTCGTCTAAAAGTACAAATTTTGGACTACAGGCAAGGGCTCTGGCTATCTCAACACGTCTTCTTTCTCCCCCAGACAAAGTGTAGCCCTGATTTTTAGATTTAGTGCTCAAACCAAACTCTTCTAAAAGAGCCTCAAGCTTCTGTGTTTTTATTGCGCCTTCTATCCCCTGTGCCTCAAGAGCAACACATATATTTTCTTCTACTGACAACTTACGAAAGATGCTTGCTTCCTGTGGCAAGTAACTTAAACCAATACGGGCTCGCTCAAACATAGGCAGTTGAGTGATATCGTCACCATCTAAATAGACTTGACCTTTATCAGGATTCACTAGACCAACGACCATATAAAAACTTGTGGTTTTACCGGCACCATTTGGTCCCAAAAGCCCAACGACTTGCCCCGAGTTTACTTGAAAGCTCACATCACGGACAACCTGCTTTTTTTTATATGATTTATAAATATGTTCGGTCTTTAAAGTACTCATAATTTATTTTCCTATTACGTCTTCGATCTGTGCCTTTGCACCTTTTACTTGTATTTGTTTACCGCCATTAAGTAATAATATCTCATTCCCTATGAGTTCGTCACCATTTTGTATCACTCGTGGGTTACCTGTTAGTAAAAATAGATCTTGAATAAACTGAATGGACATTGTCTCAGCTACCGCATGTCGATTTTGATCATTAAGCACTGCTCCTCCCGACATGACAAGTTCTGTTAATGCATTTTTAGTCTCATCAAACTTTAAACTAGCCAAGGGACCTTCCATTACGCTGGTGTGATAGTTGATTTTTACATTATTCATAAACTGTGAATAATGCGTATCTAAATGAAAGGTAGCTTCATCAGAGTGAATCACCACATCAGATTTTTTTTCTTTCTTCGTCGCATAAACATTGCCTGAGGCCTCAGCTTGATTCTCGTCTAGAGCAGCGATAATTTTATCAGCCTCCAGCTGCATTCTTTTTCCATTTTTATCAGGAGGACTAACTAACTTGGTTCTAGTTGGTGAGTCTAATTCTCGGCTTTTAGATACGTAATTTAGAAACTCTGTCTGAAATTCGTAGTCATTACTTGTCTTCATATTAATGTCGCCAAGGACCTTAATGTTCATAGATGTTGTATTGATTTCAGCTTCATCAGAAGTAACATTGTATTTTAATTGTTTACCATAAAATATAATTGCCACTTTCTTTAATTTCCAGTTTTCAGATACAGCAAAAGCTTCAGCTGTTTCAGCCGTAAGCTCCCAGTCTTCTTTGTCCTCTCTTTTTTCAAACAATCGAACCCCAGACATAATTTGCTCTGGTGAAGACTCGGAATTTGACATCCCATCTTGCGATAGATCATGTACGTCCACCTGCTCAGGCACTAAAAATAGCAGCTGAATCAGCAAGAAAAAGAAGCCAAACAGAACTAGAAATTTTTGTAAAACACTCATT
>JAGRAL010000394.1 GCA_020434605.1 Bdellovibrionales bacterium | reverse complement strand
TATGTCCCATAACTCCTGTAGTATATTCACCAAGTGCCACTATACAAGCTCCTGTTAGAGTTGCAACATCAAAAATATAATCTATATCTTTTATCTCATCTTGAGCATAACATAAACAATCAGCTAAAACCAATCTTCCTTCAGCATCGGTGTTACTGATCTCAACGGTTTTACCATTTCTAGCTGTGTGTACATCACCAGGTTTTGTAGCAGAACCATTTACCATATTTTCAGTACACCCAATCATTGCGAAGCAATTAATTTTTAGACCTAATTTAGCAATGGCTAACATTGTACCAAGCACGTTGGCTCCACCGCACATGTCGTATTTCATTTCTTCCATACCGCCGGATGGTTTTATAGAAACTCCACCGCAGTCAAATGTTAAACCTTTACCAATATAAGCGATTGGCTTTTGTGTTTTACCAGCACCATTATATTCTAAGTATATTACCTTAGGTGGTTGATCGCTTCCTTGAGCTACACTTAACATAAGGCCAAAATTTTCTTTCTTAATTTTAGCTTCGTCCCAAATTTGCACCTTTAGCTTAGTACCCTTTGCTTTATCTTGAGCGCGTTTTGCAAACACAGTTGGTGTTAATACGTTTGCTGGCGTGTCTCCTAAGTTTCTGGCAAAGTTTTCAGCTTCTGCCAAAATCTGTCCTTGTTTAAAGCCGGCAGCAAATGCTTTAGAGCCACTTACTTGTAAACTTGGAAGTTCTTTGGGTTTAGATTTTAAGTCATTAAATAGGTATCCTGCCAGTTCAATGGCCTCAGCAACAAGATTTCCTGTAAGTTCTTCTTTTGAAAAAAGTTTCTGTAAAGAGTCTTTACAGATAAAGCTCTGCATTATTTTTTCTGATTCTAGACGACGGTAAAGTGAGCCTAAGACACGTCTAAAGTCTTCTTGGCCAAGATCTTTGGATTTTCCTAGACCTACAAAAATCAATGCATTGATGTTGTCTTGGTTCCATTCACGAATGACAAAAATGTCTTGCTTGCTGGCATTAAATGATTTTGACTTTTCTAACTCGCCTAAAGTCTTGTTGACTGCGGGGTGCTTGCAGTTTGTTTTGATTTTTCCCTTAGAATCCAAGTAGGTGAAAACAGTCATGGTTTTAGAGTGTTTAGTATCAATCTTAGTAACGAACTCGATCATAGTGTGACTCCGCGCAAAATTTGGGTGTTTGAATTCATATGCATAACACAAAGTATGGGCTGGCAGTAGAAAAAACTATGTGGAAAGAAATTTGACACTAAAGAAAATGAACACATATTGATTGGAAGGCCTATCTTTTTGCCAGTCTAAATTATTTATAAGTTTTGGAAAGAGGATTGTACCGCTATTTTGTACGGCATATACTGAATACAGGAGAATTTATGTCAACATTGATACCAGTAGTCGTAGAGCAAACAGCAAGGGGTGAGAGAAGTTATGATTTATACTCTCGCCTAATGAAAGATCGTATTATTTTTCTTGGTGGGCCAGTAACGGACCAAATGGCTAACGTAGTCATTGCACAGTTACTTTTTCTAGAAATGGAAAATCCTGAGAAAGATATTCACATTTATATTAATTCTCCCGGCGGTAGTGTTACAGCCGGAATGGCAATTTATGACCTAATGCAGTTTGTAAAACCTGATGTGGCTACCTATTGCACAGGTTTAGCAGCAAGTATGGGAAGTTTACTACTCACTGCAGGGGCAAAAGGTAAAAGATATGTAATGCCTCATAGTAAAATCTTAATCCACCAACCTCTGATTGCGGGCGGCGGGATTAGTGGCCAAGCTAGTGATATTGAGATTCACGCAAAAGATATTATTGATACTAAAAAAATGCTTACTGATATTTATGTAAGACACACAAACAAGAGTTTTGAAGAGCTAGATAGAGCGATGGACCGTGATAATATTATGAGTCCAGAAAAAGCAAAAGAATGGGGTTTAGTGGACCACATTGTTGCGTTCAGAAAGGCGATTAAAGAATGACTAAAAAAGACACTTTAAGTAATTTGAATTGTAGTTTTTGTGGAAAGTCGCAAAAAGAAGTTAAAAAACTAATTG
>JAGRAL010000393.1:1919-2221 GCA_020434605.1 Bdellovibrionales bacterium | reverse complement strand
AGTCTAAAAATTTCTTACGGACTTCATGAGATTTCATGGTGTATCACCTTTCTGATTGAGGCTTCATCGTATAATCTATTTCTTAGAAACTGAAGTATTTTTTGTTTTTGCTCGTATGAAAACGGGGCTTCCCACTTCAATCTCTTAGCCACTAGGTCCAAAGCTTTTTGAATCTCTGTATCACTATCCAACGAAACCATCGGTAGCTTTAACCGTCTCAAGTAGCCGCTAATATAATGTTTAGATTTACCCTTATTGTGTAATGTCTTAGCCACCTTTTGCGCTAGCTCTTCTGGCGCTAG
>JAGRAL010000393.1:0-1913 GCA_020434605.1 Bdellovibrionales bacterium | reverse complement strand
CCAACCTCTATCAAAAGCTTCTTCAATGGCCGTAGAAATCTCTTCAGCGCTGTATTCAAGACGCTTGAGTCTTTGCTCTAGCTCGTAGGCACTGTAATCTCTTCTTGCTAAATAGGCGGCAATTTTATCAATGGCTGATAGTTTTGACATGCTGTCTTTTTAAACTTTTTTTAAGGATTTGTATATTATATTTTCTTTTTTCGGTGCAGCTTAATGGATGGATCACTCTCTTCTTTTTTGTAAACCGTTTCAAGCTGCATTTTAAGTAAGGTTTGCTCGTCTTTAACAGCTATATCCTCGCCTGCTCTAAAGTCATTTCTTGAAAGTGAATATATACCCTTTAATTTAAGCTCAAAATCACCTGGTGATGTCGAGGCCTTGAGAGCTTCTGTTTCATCAATGTGCCCTTCTTTTAGGAGCATGGCTAGAGATTGATCAAAGGATTGCATACCATAAGACGTGTGGCTCTCTTCGATGGCAGTTGTAATCTCTTTAAGCCTATCGAGCTGCATAATGTATTCAGATACACGTGAGTTATTTACCATTACTTCGACAGCAGGAACAAAGCCACTACCATCTTTTCTTGATAAGAGTCTTTGGCTCACAATCGCCTTTAAACACGTCGTTAACTGCAATTGTATTTGACCGTGCTGGTAGGGTTGAAAATAACTTAAAATTCTTAAGATAGCCTCTTTTGTATCAAGTGTGTGAAGTGTCGATAACACAAGATGGCCCGTTTCTGCAGCCATCATGGCTGTTTCAATGGTTTCAGCATCTCTTAATTCACCAATTAAAATCACATCAGGATCCTGTCGTAAACTAGCTCGCAAGGCTGCCTGAAATCCTGCAGTATCGACCCCTACTTCTCTTTGCGTGATAACACTTTTGTGATCTGGAACTAAGTATTCAATCGGATCTTCTATAGTGATGATATGTTTTTGGTATTTTTTATTGATCGTATTAACAAATGAAGCTAGCGAAGTAGATTTACCCGAACCCGTTTCGCCCGTAAATAAAATAAGACCGCGATCTAGATCCGTTAGTTTTTCAATCACCGGCGGAAGACACAGCTCTCCTAGAGATGGGATATGATATGGAATATTTCGGATCACTAAAGCAACAGAGCCTCTTTGCTGAAACAAGTTGGCTCTAAATCTACCTAATTTTGAAATGCTATAAGCAACATCCACTTCTTTGTTTTGTTGCAGCTCAGCCAAAGTTTTTTCGTTAAGCAGTTGGGCACAAATCTCTTCAATAAGTTCTTTACTGATAGGATCTGCCCCTGGATATATCAGGCGTAAATTACCATGCACACGCACCATCGGTGGAATACCAATTTTTAAGTGAACATCGCTCGCTTTTTGACGAACAGCTTCTGTAAGAATTTGTATCAGCTTCACAGATATATTATAGATGAGATACTCTCAACTATAACGATTTTTACACGACATCATTGTCAAACTAGATATTTGTCATACATACTAATTACGAGAGGTATTTATGATTTTTGTTTATGTATTAATTGGTGGCGGAATTGGCGCAATATCGAGATTTAGTCTGGGAAAAATTTTCCCCTATACTCTATTTGGGATCCAAAGCTCTACGCTACTAGCAAATATGCTAGGCTGCTTGATTGCTGGAGTTTCACTACATTTTTTACAAAGCTTGGATTCAAAAGCGCTATGGATCATTGGATTTTGCGGGGCCTTAACCACTTTCTCTTCTTATATGATCGAAATGGCTCAGCTCTTTGAAGCAAAGTCATTCACAAGCCTACTTCTTTTGTGGGTCTTACACCATGGTTTGTGTTTTTTACTATTCTATATAGGATATAAAAAGCTCCCTCTTTTATTTATTCAATAAGTTGCTTGAAGCACCGTAAAATCCCCACTAGAATATTTTTATGTCTACAG
>JAGRAL010000392.1 GCA_020434605.1 Bdellovibrionales bacterium | reverse complement strand
GCAAAGCCCATATAGAGAAATTTCATTAATAACAGCAAAATCATTTCGAAGAGATACTCTTTTAAAGATACTCAGCGATGAAATCATATCCTCTTTGCCAAAGCAGATTGAAACTAAAAAACCTAAAAATGTCGTAGGCCTACATATATAAGCTTATTATTTTCAAGTAGCCATTGCATTAAAAAATAGGTATCTTTTTAAAAAAGGAGATCTCATGAGACAACTATTAGCATGTTTAGTACTTACTTTAGGAATTGGGTTTTCATTTAACTCGGCTCTAGCTTGCGATTGCAACAAAGGCAAAAAGTGCGAATGTACAGAGGGCGCTTGCAAATGCGGTAAAAAAGGTGAAAAGCACGAGTGCGGAAAAGATGCACACTCATGTGAACATCATAAAGATGAGAAAAAATCTTAATCCATAAAGGCCTTATTATATGAAGTTTTTATTTGTAATGGATCCTATAACAACGGTTAAGCCACACAAAGACACTTCATATTTTTTAATGCTAGCAGCTCATTCAAGAGGTCATGAAGTTTACCACTGCGAAACTAAAGACCTCTTTTTTTTAGAAAAAGCATCCGCTACAGTTACAAAGTACAATATTAAAGAATATAAAAATAATGACTCTTATAAAGAAGTATTCTTAGACCCAGCAAAAACCAGCGTTTCACTACAAGAGATGGATGTCATTTGGATTCGTAAAGACCCGCCCTTTGATGAAAACTATTTGTTTATGACCAGAATGTTATCGCTTGCTGATAAACCGCTAGTCATTAATTCTCCTACCGGTTTGCAGGCCTGGAATGAAAAATTAGCGGCGCTAGAATATACAGCCTGGATTCCTTGGACACTTGTTAGCTCAGATATAGATGTGATCTATAAGTCTATAAACTCAAAAGGCGGGCGATTTGTTGTAAAACCATTAGACGGCTTTGGTGGAAAGGGCATCGAGTTTATTGATTCAAACACAAAGGCAACAAAAGAAGTAATTACTGTATATCTTAAGAAGCAAGATCATAAACCTATTATCGTACAAGAGTATTTAAACGATGCCGTAAAGGGTGATAAAAGAATTTTACTATGGAGAGGAAAACCTATCGGTGCTGTTCTAAGAGTTCATGCTGAAGGTCATGAACTTAATAATATAGATGCCGGTGGGACGGCAGTGGCAGCTACCATTACAGAGCATGAAAAGAATCTTTGCGAAACCCTCGCTCCAAGACTTAATAGCTTGGGACTACTTTTTGTTGGAATTGATGTCATTGGCGATAAGCTTACAGAAATAAACATCACAAGCCCAACTACCCTTCAAGAAATGGCAAGGCTTACAAATACACCTCATCATATCAACATCATCAAAGACCTAGAGGTGAGCCTTAAAAATAGAGCCCATTAACGGCCCTATTTAAAGATTTCTTCAGTATTTAGAAAAGCTACATAATACTAGCAACTTAGAGGCCTACACCCTAGTAATAACGACTATATTCTAAACAATTAACCCCATCAAACTTAGCTCTAATTAGGCACGAGCCTTGCTCTAATAGTCCCTGTTCATCTGTATTTTTTACGACATTTTTAAAGCGAGCGCCTGTTTATTCTCGCTGAAGGTGTGTTTTTAAAACAGAAACACTTACGAACGCAAATATTATGATGTTTTTAAATTGTTAGTTATAAATTACTAAACCATTTTGGAGGAACCATGTTTAAGAAATTATTAATAACGGCCCTAGCTGCCCTGACCCTAACATCCATCGTTGCTTGTGACGGTAGTTCAACTGAAGAAAAAGTAGATGATGGTAATGACCATATCGCTCAACTAAACGATATCGATACAAAATTGCGCTACGAAGGTATATCAGTAGTTACTGGTTATGGACTTGGCTCAACAACTGATTTTACAAAAGACGAAATCACTAAAATTAAAGCCTTATTAAGAAATTTTATTTATCATGGTAACAAAGTTTTAGAAATCGGCGAAGACCCTAATATCATCCTTTCTGGTAGTGGCAGTATTAAAAGTGCTATTAGTAATGCTAAGTATTTATTAAATAAAGCTGGTGATTACGAAACTCGTGAGCAAAGGCTTGCAAGAATTCAAAGCGATGCAGCAAGAGCTAAAAAAGAAGCTGAACTAAGAGCTGCTAAGTTAAGAGAAAGAGAAGCTGCAGAATTAAAGGCCCGCACTACTTACAATGCACTAGCTGCGGAAATTAACTTGCTTGAAAAAAGCTTAAAAGTTAACGACATCCGACTTGTTAGTACGCGTGGTTTAGAGACGTCTACTGATATGATCAATAGAGAAAAAATTAAAAATATGGGATTAGTAAGTCTGAAAGAAGTTGAGGCTGATTTAGCAGCAATCAACGATGCATCGAGAGACGCTCTTGTATTATCTAGAAGTGATTTAATTTATGTAGCTTTTACTGACAAAGAATCTTTGAAAGCTATTAACGACAACTCTAGCTTGTACCTACCAATCGTAAGAGCGCGTATCCAAGGTATTACTAAAGTTGAAGTTGAGCCAACAGCAAATACAGGAGAAACATTTGCTCCGGCTGTTGTAAAAGAAAGCATTTCTGCT
>JAGRAL010000391.1 GCA_020434605.1 Bdellovibrionales bacterium | reverse complement strand
AAAAAGCTGGAGCTAAGTGAAGCCGACTTAACGAAGTATTTAAAGGCGCAGATCACCAAACTTCCAAATAGTAAAAATGCTACCCGACAAAGAAAAGTTGCTACTATTAAGTCCTTTTTAAACTGGCTCTATCAAGAACATTATATAGAGAACAAACTATCACTATTATTTGTACTACCTAAAACCAAAGATAAAATTCCTAACTTTCTCTCTGTAGATGAGGTTTTATCAATCCTAAGATATTTTAATTCGAAAGAAGCAGTAGCTGACTCTAAAACTCCAGCCAAAAAACTACTGTTTTTACTTCTTTACGGCGGAGGAATACGGGTTTCTGAAGCTTGCAATTTGAAGCCTCAAGACATCAAATCCAATACTGTCAGAGTAATGGGAAAAGGTAATAAAGAAAGAATCGTCGTATTACCCGATTTTGTCGTTCAACAAATAGGAAAGATTGATAAAACCCATCCTTATATATGGGGGGATAAACCATTACATACTCGTACTGCGTATGACTACATTCACCAAACTGGAATTAGTGCAAACCTACTAAAAAGTCTACATCCACACGCGCTTCGACACTCGTTTGCAACTCATATGTTGGCTGACGGTTGTGACCTTCGAGTTTTACAAGAGGCCCTAGGTCATTCTAGTTTACAAACCACGCAAAAATACTTACACCTAGATTTACAGAAATTAAGTGAAACCTTAGACAAACTAAGCCCTATCAATAAGGTTATAAAATGAAGAAAGCTATATTTTTAGATCGAGACGGTACCATTATTATCGACAAGAATTACCTCAATGACCCGGGCCAGATTGAATATGTACCACATATTTTTGAAGCCTTTAAATTATGGCAAGAAAGTGGCTTTTGCTTTGTTGTTATAACCAATCAATCAGGAATTCATAAGGGTATAGTTCAAGAGGAGAATGTAGCAAAAATTCACCAAAAAATTGCACATCGATTTTTAGATAACCAAACCCCTATTTTAGAGTTTTATTATGCTCCCCATGCGGCTGATTCGGATCACCCCATGAGAAAGCCAAACCCTGGGATGTTACTTGAAGCCGCAAAAAAATATAAGATAGATTTGACTCAATCTTGGATGGTTGGAGATAAAATGTCAGACGTTGAGGCGGGTCACAGGGCAGGCTGTAGATCAATATTATACACCTATCAATCCAAGGAAGATGGTACACATTCATCATATATACCTGCTGAGATCTTATCCGATGATATCCTTTTAGCCGCACAAAAATCTGTCTCAATCTAAGTCTTTTTACTGTCTCATATTTGGATTCTTATCTCAGATTGAGGCTTAAATTATCCTCATATTTGTCGACCAAGGTACCGATACTATATTAACGAGGTTGAATATGAACGTTTTATTTTCATTATGTATTTTGTTAGCTTCAAGCGTAGCCTTGGCAGAATCCCCAGTGGGTACTTTTATGATTGTAAAAGGGAATGTCAGTGTTTTACACAGCGATGGAAAAAATGAAAAAGCTCGTATTGGCTTAAAGGTTTTTCCTAAAGACATTATTCAAACTCAAAAAGATGCACGCGGTAAAATTGTGATGGTGGACAAAAACGTTATCAATATTTCACCAGAATCAAAAATGGAAATTCAAGACTATACGTTTAAACCTGATGAGGATAAAAAAAGCGTTCTTTTAAATTTAATGTACGGTAAAGTTCGTCCTCAGGTGAACCAGAAGTACGATGAAAAGAAAAATACTTTTAGAGTAAAAACTAGTGCTGCCGTTGCTGGGGTTCGTGGTACCGACTTTATAGTTTCTTTTCAAAATAACAGATCACAAATTACTACTTTTCACGGTTTAGTGAGTGTTGGATCGTCTATCGCTATGGGCGGACAAATTGCTAACCCTGTTAATGTAGGAGCTGGGCAAGCCACAAGTGTTTCAGTGAATGCAGCTCCGCAGGCTCCTGTATCGGTACCTGCTGAACAGTTAACATCTATGGATAAAGAAACTAGTGGTGATGGTAAGACAATTGAAAACCGTCAACCTGCAAGTGGACCGGCTCCAGCTGATGAAACTAAAAAAGAAGATGCCAATAAAGAAGAAGTAAAAACTGAGCCTAAATCTGAACCTACTAAAGATGCAAACGCAGGAAAAGAAGGCGGTTCAACAACAGCTAGTCGTAGTCCACAATCGGCTTCACCTGGATTACTACCTCCTCCACCGCCGCCACCTACAAATGAAGTTACAGTAATGCCTGGACCAATAGCGGGTACGCTTCCGCCTCCTCCAGTTCTTCCGCCGCCAATAGCTCCTCCAGTGAATCCTATTGTTGGAGATATTATTCAGCAGACGAATACAACAGTAAATTTAATCATTGTTGGCCCATAATCATGACCTAAGTTAGAAACATAGATTATATGTTTCTAACTTTTGCCAAGCCACTCAAAAAAATCTATTCTATATATGCACCATCATAAAGGAGTGGCATCTTGTTGCATATACTAGCTCTACTGACATTTGTTTTTTCACCCCTTGCAATGGCTAAAAGCCGCCCACCCATTAAAAATCGATCAGGCATTGATATCGAATACCGCCAACGGCTATGGAATTCTGATAGTAAGCAAATAGATACTGGCTACGTAGTTATCAAAGACAGTCAGTCTTCAAAACTTGTCGTAATTCAATTGCAAGAGAGTGAGCCGGATTCTTCTCTTT
>JAGRAL010000390.1 GCA_020434605.1 Bdellovibrionales bacterium | reverse complement strand
ATTGGCTGTAAAGAATCTTAAATTGGCATGGGTAGGCACAAGTGTTTTGTTTTCATACTCTCACTTTCATGCGTTCTGGTTTATTGCACCCGACATAAAAGCATTTATATACTATCAAACCGTCTACACTCTAGGTTTAGGTCTAGCTTGTGGATATGCTGTCTATAAACATAAATCCCTGGGCGGGGCCATGCTAATACACGGGCTTTTTAATTTAGGTTTCTATGTCGGAGCCCTTTCTTAAGACCAGTTTAGTCCCTAAAAAGTAGCCTTATAACAAATACTTACCCTTTGGTATAGAATCACAAAAGTTTTCGTTTTTTTGTATCAGTATGATACAATTAAAGGGAGTACCGTCATGGAGGAAACATGAAAGTTGGAAATAGTAATGTACAACCAAATTTAGCGGATCTAAAAAAAGCTAGTGATAAAACAGATGTAGTGTCTTTATCTTCAAAAAAAGGACCACGCTCACCAGTAGATTTAGAATCATCGGCTAAAGTAAATGTTTCGCAAATGGCAAAAGACAGTAGTCGTATTTCTGAAATCGCCAGAAATGCTCCTGATGTTGACGCTGAAAAGGTAGCAAAATTTAAAGCTCTTATTAATTCTGGGCAATACAGTGTGAATGCAAAAGCAATTGCAGACAAAATGGTTGATCAAGAATTAGATATGGCAAAGCTAGAAAAATAATATGAACGATAAAGTACAACTTTTACTATCAATTTTACAGCAGGAATTTAAAATCTATAATGATTTATTTTTTCTGATGGATGAAGAGTACACTTTTCTTGTGGATGGTAATGTACTGGAATTGCAAAAAGCAACACAAGCAAAAGAAGCTTACTTACGTGCTATAGTTGTTCTAGAAGAAAATCGTGAACAAGTCTGTGGAGAATTGGCAAAAGCCCACAACTTAACTGAGAGACCTGTAAGGCTTATGCAATTGGCTGAAAAGCTAGATGAAGCTAGTGCTAAAACATTAAAGACGTGGAAGCACACTTTTGATGACTTATTAAAACGCTTACAAGATAAAAATGAAGTAAACCAATTAATGGCTAATAATGCCTTAGTAACAGTTGAAAATACGATTGGCGCTGTGAAGGAATCACTGCAAACAACCAATATGTATCAAAAGAAGGGGCAAGTAAAAAAGGGCGAACAAGTAGAGCACCTTTTTAGCAAAAAAGCCTAGGAGAGGAAGACAGGATGTCGAAACTCGGAAGCCTAATGGATATGGGCCGCAGATCGATGCAAAACAGTCAAACTGGTTTGCGTACGGTAGCTCATAACATTGCCAATAGAAGTACTGAAGGGTACTCAAGGCAGCGAGTTGATTTACAGCACAACCCTCCTGTCGGTGACCAAGGAAAGCGAATTGGTACGGGGGCAAGAGTCGCCAATATCGAGAGCATTCGTAATGACTATTTAGAAAAACAAATTGAAGGTGAAACTCAAAAGCTAGGGTTTCAAACATCGTCGTCAGATGGAATGACTAGGGTCGAACAAATTTATAACGAACAATCTAATAAAGGTCTCA
>JAGRAL010000389.1 GCA_020434605.1 Bdellovibrionales bacterium | reverse complement strand
ATATATGGAGCTTAACTACTTAGAGCAAATTTCTCACTTCATGGGAAGCTTTATGCCATACGAAAGAGGCGAAAGATTTATTGAGGAGTGGAACGCTCGCTTTAAAGAAACTCAGCCTAAAGATTTTAAAACTTTAAATCACAACAGTCCGGCAGGTGAGTTACTGCGTAAAATGCTATGCCCTACTGATAAGAAGTTAATTGAGCAAAATAAAATTTTAGGCAGCTTAACTTTTAATCCCCCAGCTGTAGTTAAAGGGGATTCAAAAAAATATTGTGTTACACCATTTGTAGGAATGTTAGATACGGATTTTATTTACTATAACTTACGATCAAACCAAAAGCTTGGTGAAGCTATTAATTATATTATTACTGACAGTAGACCAGAAATTTTTGGAGAAGCTCCAAGTGCTCTACAAAACTTTGCAAACACCTTAACGTCATACATTAGTGGTCCACTGGTTGAGGACACGGCTCTTGAAAAATTCTTAATTCAATTTAAGACTCAAATGCAGGGTGGCCCAAATCACTTCGTACAGTGGTGGGACAATAATATTGAGTCAGAAATTACTAAGAAATTTGTTGAGATAACGGGTTCATATAACGAAGGGATCCAAAAAAACTTAGCTGATCTTATTAATAGCTACAATGGTAGTATTGATTTAAATCGTGTACCAGATACTTTAACTGAATCCTATTTAGCGCAAACAAAAGTTTACTTAGACTATATCTTGTCGATTTACACCTCTCGACAAAGTGACACTGGACAAGTTGAGCTTGCTAAGAGGCTGCGAGATGAAATTCTTGGTAGTATGAATTTAGAGTTAAAAAAGGCTATTGATCTGTCTATAGATAAAGATGAGATAACTACAACACACGCTGAGACATTAGCCCTATTGAAAAAATTTAAATCTTTAATTCAAGCTCCTGATTTAATTTCAAAATCAAGCTGGATGACTTCTAAAGAAAGTGAAGCAGTCGAATTTAGAGATTCACTAAACTACTACCGCGAGCTATTAAGCCCTGATAACGCTCGATCTTTAAGCATGGAATGGGTCAATGAATTAGAGGCAAGGGTAAAACAAGACGATTATATGAACCAAGCTTTCAGAGAGGCTCTTAAAGAGGTAAGTAAAAACTACGAAAGCCTAAAACCTGTTTATTTTTCTAGTTATATTCGTGGTACAGGTATACAGCCAGTAAAAGAGCTATTTAACTTTTTAGCGAGTATCACTGAGGAAGTTTATCAGCTAACTAAGTTAACACGACTTACAACTTCATCTAACTATATGGAAATGGATGATAAGGGAGTCGAGAGAAGAGGAAAAGGCTCTAGAAAAGGCTTCTAATAAGTTGGTATGAGAATGGCATACAATATGTTTTGTATGTCAGAGGGAATATAGAACTGGTAGATAGTATTTTAATGAAAAAATTATAGTAGTGACTAAATATTTTATAGTGAGGGACAATATGAATACAAATACAATAATTATGGCAATTGCACTGACTCTTGTTGCTAACGGAGCTTATGCTGCTAGATCTGCTGGAAGCCGTGGTGGCGCAAAAGCAGAAACTCGTGTTGAGCGTGATAGACTTCGCGAGAAAGAAAAGCAAGAAAACCCAAATGCGGTTGATAATGCAACTAGCAGACAAAAGACTGCAAACAAGGTTGAGGCAGAAGCTAAAATTGACCAAGCTTTAAATGGCGCGGCTGTTTCTAAATCAATCACAAGCAGAGAAGGTCTATTAGCTCTAAACGAGTCGCTTCCATTATCAAAAATTCCTGATGTGGTTAACGACCTAGTTCTTTTAGAGAATACTTTGTTAAACAGAGCTGGTGGTGATGTTGCAGTTACTACACGTATCGTTTCAAATGCTTTAAAAGCATTAGATGCTTACGGTAAAGAAATGCTATCTAACCCAAAATTTAGATCTGAAAAAGTAAAGCAAGAAATTGCTGACCTTATGGATGTAATTCAAACTGAAGTTAAAGATGCAACTACTTCTGGTAAATGGCCAAAAGAACGTCTTCGTAACTTAGAAAACTGGGCAGATGCTCTAGTGGTTGGTGCACAACGTGGACTTAGCCCTAAAGAAGCTACTGACTTACATGCTAAGTTTACTTGGGAAGAGCTATTAAAGCGTTGCAAAAAAGGTAAAGCTTAATCCTAATTAAAATTACGTTTAAATAAAAAGCCCGGTCACCCGGGCTTTTTTTATTTTTAAAGATGTTTTGTTAAATTTAATTCTCTAGCAAACTTTAAGTCTTTAGTAGTTTGCCTTAATCTATTACACATAAAAATAGCCATAGCCCTATGAAAGAGAGCTGACATCGCTGGATGCTCGGCAAAAACAGATCTTAGTTTTTCGTAATCGATAGATATC
>JAGRAL010000388.1 GCA_020434605.1 Bdellovibrionales bacterium | reverse complement strand
GTGTGTACGAACCTGTTGAAATTAAAACCGGAAGTGCAGAGATTGAGTATCTGATTGAAAACTTTAACTTTATGACAGAGGAGCTGTTTAGATCAGAAAAAACGATTAAACATGCCAATAAAAGTTTAAAAGAAGCTTTGGATGTATTGGATGAGCACAGTAAATACATTGAGGTTGTAATCTCTAATATCAGTACCGGCGTAATTTCTTTTGACCTTGAAGGGAAGATTAAAACGGTAAATCAAAAAGCAAAAGATCTGCTTCACCTAGAGTCTAACCAGCTTTTAAATCATCACTTCGAGTTAGTTTTATCTGAGGACTTTTCGGCGTCGGTGACTGAATTGATGAACGAATTGCAGTCCACTCGCAGGCGCATAGTTAAAAAAGAAATTCAGCTGAAGACGGATGAAGATACTCTACTATTGCAAATGACAATGACACCACTAAAAGACGATAAAAAGACAACTATAGGCTTAGTTTTGGTGTTTGATGATTTAACGATTCTTGTTAATGCACAAAGGGCTGCCGCTTGGAGAGAGGTCGCCAGAAGAATTGCACACGAAATTAAAAACCCTCTAACGCCTATTCAACTGTCGGCTCAAAGACTAAATAAAAAATTTGGTGGCCAAATATCAGATCCAGCATTTGGCGATTGTATTCAGACCATAATAAAACAAGTGGACTCATTAAAAAATATGGTGAATGAATTCAGTAATTTCGCAAGACTTCCACAAGCAAAACCGACAGAGAGTTCACTTCATCAAGTTTTAAATGATGTTGTTGTGTTGTATGGCACAGCACACAAGGATGTAAGTTTTGATGTGCAGCTTGATAACGATTTGCCTAATTTTTATTTTGACCCAGAGCAAATAAAAGGAGTTGTGGTAAATTTAGTAGAAAACTCTATTTTTGCAGTACAAAAAACTACTCGTAAGCAAATTAAGATCACAACAAATTATGACAAGGCGTTAAATTTAGTAAAACTTGAAATAATTGATACAGGAGAGGGTGTCGACGAAGAACACTTGCAGCGCTTATTTGAGCCATATTACACGACGAAACTAGAAGGAACTGGACTCGGGCTTGCCATTGTGAAGCGTATCATTCAAGATCATAATGGATTCATAAGGGCATTTAATGAAGAAACAGGCGGATTACGTATGCTAATTGAGTTGCCTGTAGCCACAAAATTACATATACCTCTTGAAGGCTAAGTATGGAAAAGAATAAAGTCGCAAAAGTTTTAATTATCGATGATGAAGCTCCTATTCGTGATGTGCTTTCAGCATCTTTGCGTGATGAAGGTTACGAAGTGGATGTGGCTTCTAACGGTGAAGAAGGCTTATTAAAACTTCGCACATATGCTCCGCAAGTCGTGCTCCTAGATATTTGGATGCCAGGTACAATGGATGGGTTGGATGTTCTAAAAGCTACTATGGACCTTAATTTTAAGGGTGATTTTATTGTAATGTCTGGTCACGGTACGATTGAAACCGCAGTGAAGGCGACAAAGTTAGGCGCATGGGACTTTGTAGAAAAGCCGTTATCCATCGATAAAATCAACATCTTATTAACAAACTTACTTGCCTTTCAAACAGAGAAACAACAAAAACTAAGTATCCTAAATAAACTCCGTCAAAGTTTTTCTTTGATAGGACCGTCAGCAGCTACTGTACGACTAAAAGAAACAATTTCAAAAATTTGTAACAAGACTGGCCCTATTTTACTTAGAGGCGAGATGGGGGCTGGTAAACACTTGGCCTCACAACATA
>JAGRAL010000387.1 GCA_020434605.1 Bdellovibrionales bacterium | reverse complement strand
CAATAAATCTAGCATTTTAAGATTTGAGACATGGCAAATTAAGGGGTCAAAATGAGGTCTTTCTTTGGTAGTAAATATAGCTTCAACAGCCTTTAAATCGTCAAACCTTGCAGCAAGTCCGTAGACAGTTTCTGTTGGGATTGCTACTATCTCAGAGTTCTTAAGTTGTTTGATTGCTTCGGCTTTTGTAATTAGCATGCGTCCTCAGATTTAAATGGGGTTTTATCATGCAGTAGGTATTACGAAAAGTGAAGGCAAAAGTATTGAAAAGTTTATACATTACTCATGCTAAGGAGTTTAAAAGTGTCTGATTTGTTTACGATTCCAGTAAAGACGGTTGATGGAACTACTGAAACTTTAGAGAAGTACAAAGGAAAAACTCTATTAATTGTGAATGTGGCATCAAAGTGTGGCTTCACTCCTCAGTATGAGGGTTTAGAGCAGATTTATAGAGAATATAAAGATAGAGGCCTAGAGGTGCTAGCGTTTCCGTGTAACCAATTTGGGGCCCAAGAGCCAGGTGATGAAGCCGAGATCAAAAATTTTTGCAGTCTAAAATATGATGTAAGCTTCCCACTTTTCGCTAAAATTGATGTAAACGGAGACGGTGCACATCCCTTGTATAAATACCTAAAGTCAGAGTTAGCGGGGATATTTGGAACAGAAGCTGTGAAGTGGAACTTTACTAAATTCGTTATAGATAAAAATGGTAAGCCATATAAGCGCTTTGCTCCAAAAGACACCCCTAAAGACATTATCAAAGAGCTTGAACCTATATTGTAATATGGCGATTTTTGAAAAAGGACAAAAGGTCTCTTGGCCATGGATGGGTGGTTTTGTAGATGGTAAAGTTGTAGAGATTTTTACAGAGCCGGTTGTTAAGGTCATAAAGGGCAAAAAAATTAAAAGAAATGGATCCGTAGAAAAGCCTGCTTATATGGTTCAATCAGAAGCTGGTAACTTTGCTTTAAAACTCGAGACGGAACTTAAGAAAAATGACAGAAATAATACTTGAAACAAAAAGACTGCGCTTATTGCCTCTAGTAGAATCAGATGCTGAGTTTATTGTGGAGCTACTTAACTCAGATGGCTTTTTAAAAAATATTGGCGATAGAAAAGTAAGAAGTCTTGAAGACGCTAAAAACTATATAACTAAGGGACCAAGACTTAGTTATAGTAGTAATGGCTACGGACTTTACCGAGTCGATATAAAAGAAACGCAAGAAAAAATAGGTATCTGTGGTCTTGTAAAAAGAGACGTTTTTGATCACGCCGATATAGGCTTTGCTTTTTTACCGAGGTATTTTCGTAAGGGTTATGCTCTTGAGTCGGCAAAAGGTGTATTAGATTACGCCAAAAATACTTTAAAAATGCCAAAAGTATTGGGTATTACGAAATACCATAACCAGGCTTCTATTGGGGTGCTAGAAAAGCTGGGGCTTAGCTATGAGGGGCCATTTAGGCTTACGCCCGAAGAAGAAGAGGGTAAACTTTTCTCAATCAGTTTTTAAGGCCAATAAAACCCTGCATTTTTATATTAAACCCATGAATTCATTGTAAATTTGAGCGGTAATATGCTACTACCTCATCATTATGTACAAAAGTCCCATGCCTTTAACACGGGAAGCTTTTGCTGCAAGTGGAAAGAATACTTACTTTGATCACAACGCTACTGCACCGATTGCTAGCTTTATCAAAGAAGCCATTCCTAAATTAGTTGAGGAATGGGGAAACGCAGGAAGTATTCATTTCAACGGTCGCGGGCCAAAAGCCATTCTTCGTGAATCAAGACAAAAGCTCTCTGGCTTCCTAGGATGTCATCCTCTGGAGTTAGTGTTTACATCTGGTGGTTCAGAGTCAAATAACTATGCTTTATCAGGCATGGTAGATTGGTGTTTAAAGAACAATCGCAATCACTTTTTAATATCAAGCCTTGAGCATCCAAGTATCATCAAAACTTGCGAATATTTAGCAACTAAAGGCATTGATATAGATTATATACCAGTGGATCGTGGTGGTGCGATTGATCTGACCTATATTAAAAACAAAATTTCTAAAAAAACAGGTTTAGTTTCAGTAATGCTTGCTAACAATGAGACGGGTTCTATTTTTCCTGTGAAAGAGATTTGTAGTATCGCTCACGAAAACGGCGCTTACATGCATTGTGATGGAGTACAAGCCTTAGGAAA
>JAGRAL010000386.1 GCA_020434605.1 Bdellovibrionales bacterium | reverse complement strand
TTCAATAATATAATTAATAGTTGCTACTACCTCTTAAAAGCGACTCAATACAATGAGTCGCTTTTTTATTTTTGAGAGTATTTTGTTTATATATAAGGCATGAATATATTCTCTTGCCAAGACCCTCAAAATTTGGACTAATAAGGTATGTCTCTTAGCATGTGGGTAGAATTCTTCGAAGATTTAGAGCAAGTACGCGGACGATCAAAAAATACGGTCTTAGCTTACCGTAGGGATTTAGATTTATACGAAGAGTTTAAAAACAAATTTCCTCAAGCTAGTATCAATTCGTTTTACAGCTTTATTGAAAAAAAGGGTTTAAGCACAAGATCACAGGCTCGTGCAATTAGTAGCTTAAGAACATACTTTAAGTTTTGTGAGTCTAATGGCAAAACAGCGCCAGAACTGCGCGATCTACGACCTCCAAAAGTAAAAGTGGGTTTGCCAAATCCAATCACTACAGAAGAATTTCAGAAATTATACAATGCCTGCAAAAATGAAGATGTATATAAACAAGGACGAAATCAAATTACTTTATTGTTATTATACGGCCTTGGCTGTCGGGTGAGTGAGTTGATAGCGTTAAACTTAGAGCATTTTCAAGATGATATGTCTTTAGTTAAGCTTTTAGGTAAGAGCGGTAAAGAAAGACTAATTCCTGTAAGTTCAGAATTACAAAAAGAGTTAAAAGCATATGTGACGGCTGTTCGCCCTCATATCTCAAAGAGTGAATCCAAAGCTTTATTGATCAATGACCGAGGTAAGCGTCCCTCAAGAGTAGACATTTGGAGATGGCTATCCACTTGGTCACAAGAAGCTGGTTTTAGTGAGTCTGTGCATCCACACCGTTTTAGGCATGGTTGTGCTACAGCACTTTTAGATTCAGGTATGGATTTAAGAAGTATACAAATGCTTTTAGGTCACGCGAGTTTGCAGACAACACAAATTTATACCAGCGTCTCACAAAAAAAGATGGTAGATAGCGTTAACGAGCACCATCCGCTTTCTCAGCTTAAAGACGACTAATCGGACTCAACACTAGTTTATTTTTACACACAATTCAGTTCAGCCTGGCACTTACTTTGTATTGAAAAAGCATATGGCGATTTTTAGTGTACAAAACAATAGGCTGTATCGAATTGAAGTTAAGTTTCAACCAGGGATACCAAAAATAGAAATTTTAGGCTCTTCCGCAAAATCGATTAAAGATTCTGCCATCAAAGCAAAACTTTTACTCCAACAAATGGGCCTACGATTTCCCAAAAATAAAAAAACGTATGTGTGCATAGATCCATTTGTTAGTTCTCATGAAGGAATAGAGCTAGCTATTTTTATGGCCATGAAGCATGCGATTGAAAATGTAAGTATGGATGCTTTCGTATCTGGGAATGTATCCTTTGATGGAAAAACCTGTCCTAGTTTAAAAGACAATGACTTTTTAATTCATGTACCAATCAGTGCTAAATACCTAATTGCTCGTAATGATTTAAATGTAATGAATAGCATTCATTGGAAAGAAAAGTTAGATAACACAAATTTAGTTTGGATTCACAAGTTGGGTCCTACCTTAGTTTCGGCCTTATACCGCAAAGAGACTATATTGTTTTTAATTTCAAAAGAGGATAATATAGATTCTTTTTTGCAGAGCTTGAAAGAGGTTTACTATCGTTTGCATCAAGAAGTCTTAGAAATACACACAATGATACAATCAAAAACAGTAAGAGATATAAAAAATCAAAACACTATTGCTACGGCAAGTATTTGTCCCTGCTCTAATAAAGATTTTTGGAAAAAGCAGATCTGTAAGATGAGTCGTAAAAAATGCCATTCACATTTAAAAAATTTAAAAATAAAAGATAGGCCATTTTTAATACTACCTATTGATTCAGATTCTTTTGTAACAAGCAAAGTAAACACAAAAATGTTTAAAAATCATGTTTCAGTATTGCCAATGACGCTAAAGGGGGGAGAAAAGAAGTGGGTGGAGGAAGTCTTAGAATGGATTCCAATGAATGAACAAAAAGACGCAGTGGAATTACTTCTTACGTCTCTAAGACATTATCGCCTGTTATGCTCTAATGAGCTATAAGCCAATATATGGCACTTGAGATGTGATTGATAAAATTGACTTATAGATTACATAAAATCATGTCATTTTACATTTTAAGAACACTTTTCTATAAGTACTTAAGAAGTTGGGGAACTTCTTAGTTTGTCGAAGACACTTACTTGGGGGAATCGGGTAGGGAATTCAAAAAAGGATTCCTCATGTTTTTAAGGGGGACATGAGGAATTCTTTAGTATCTTCTAACTAATCCTACTAAAACACCTTCAATCACAAATCTATTTTCAGATGTTATAGGAATTGGCTGATACTTTGGGTTGGCTGGCAAGAGCTGGATTTTTTCAGCCTG
>JAGRAL010000385.1 GCA_020434605.1 Bdellovibrionales bacterium | reverse complement strand
AATGAACTAAAAAAGCGTAAAGAGCGAAACCCGAACTTTTCATTAAGAGCTTTTGCTAGATGGCTAGGGATTAGTCCGTCACAACTTTCGCAAATGTTAACAGGTAAGCGCCCCATTACGCTTGCTACGATGAAAAAAATTAGCCATCGATTAGACCTGTCACCTATTGAACATAAGACTCTAATGACGTCTATGTTAGCTGACAAAAATTTTATCGATACCGATGTTCAACAAAAAAAATTATTATTAGCCGAAGATAAGTTTAGGCTTATTTCTGATTGGTACCATTTTGCAATACTAAGCTTAACTCGAATCAAAGGTGCTGAATCCGATCCTCGTTGGATCGCTAGACGCCTAGGTATTAGTGTTGAAGAGGCAAACCAAGCCTTGGTACGCCTTGTACGTATGGGGATTGTACAAACCAAACCTACGTTTAAACAAATTTGTGACCCTATTGAAATGCTACCTGATGCTCCCTCAGAAGCAGTTAGAAAATATCACAAGCAAACTTTAAATCTTGCAGCTGAAAAGATAGAAACTGTGCCTATGAAGCAGCGTGATTATCAATCATTAACCATTCCGATTGATCCAAAGCAAGTCAGCGTTATTAAAAAATATGTTAATGATTTTTTAGAACAAATCACACAATATACAGAAAAAAACAAAGGCAGCGAAGTATACAACCTGAATTTACAGTTGTTTCCATTAACTAACATCTCGGAGGACTCAGAGTGAGAACAAAATATTTATTACTACTATGTGGAGTATTTTCGCTAAGCGCATGCGCTACTATTCATCCTGGGCAAATGGGTCATTCTTTGCGTGAGGCAAACATTCCTTTGCAGATCAGTGCTATCAAGGTTGAGCAAGAAGAAAATAAAGCCTTTGAGCTTATTGATGTTACTTTAGAAAACACAGCTGATAGTTGGTTAAAAATAAATTCTGTGCGTGTAGTGATAGATGATCCAGGCGCAAAAAAAATTAGCGTTGTTATGGGCCGTGATTTAAAAGACTGGGCTTTGGCGATGGAAGCTAAATTAAAACAAGATACATACAATAAAAATATCGCAATGACTGGTCTTGCTGCCGTCGGCGCAGTAGCAACTGCTTATGGCCTAAGTAGTAATAACAATCAGGTAGCTGCCCTTGGTGCGGCCACCCTTGTAGGTGCTGGTGCTTGGGCCGCAACGGATAAAGTAAAATCCAATTACAAAACAGCTACTACCAGTCAAGCCGTACCCGACAATCATTTGTATCAAAGTTTTTCTGTTCCCCCTAAAATGTACGCAAGAAAATGGGTATTACTTAATAAACCTATTAACACCACTATCACTTCACTCATCCTAGATGTTGAAACTGTAGAAGGAAGAAAGGATACATATGAGATTAGCTTATAGTTTACTTTTGCTTGTGAATTTGATTTCTTTTTCTGCTTTTGCCCAAAACAAAGTTGGTAACGGCGGAGATGGTGTGTTTTGCAAAAATGCTAAAAAGCAAGATGGAAAATTATTAGATTTTTTTGAGAATAAAATCTCTTATAAAA
>JAGRAL010000384.1 GCA_020434605.1 Bdellovibrionales bacterium | reverse complement strand
CTTGCTCTAGAATTAAAGAAAATTTTGGCTTAGCTCCAAAAAACTCGAGCCTACTGACCCCAAGCGCTTTATTTAAATCACGAGAATAGGATGTTTTCCATAATCTTACTATTTCAGGCACTAGCTTTTGATCAAACGCATCTGCAATCCAAGTTTGCAAATTGCTATTACCAATTAGACTAACTCCCTCATTATACCAATTAATTTTATCGCTGATTGAATTACGTTCAAACTTAAGTTTACCCTTTGTAACATTAAACTCTTTAGCTCTTACCCCACGGTATTTAGCTTCACCCTTCCAGCGCAACATATCGTCTTGTACTAAGTCGACATCAATATCAGCAAAGTCTACGCTTGCTGAAAATAATTTTTGCCAAATTTCATTGGCAATCAAGTTTGTAGCACTGAATTTTGCTGTTAATTTACCATCTTTAGTTAGTGATGAAATACTCATATCACCAGCAGCTCCGTTAAGAGCTAAGTCTTTTGTATTAAAAAGCCCCTCTTTACCGTCGTATTCATAACTAACTTTGGTTGGTAGGATTTCAATATTCTTCTTTAATCCATACGGCTCGATAAAAAGACTCATGTTTTTCCACATGCCGTCAAATAAGATCTTTCCATCTGTTTGAATACTCAAGTCACCACTAACTATACCTGGATTCATAACATGTTGTCTTAAATCTGGTGTAAACACGTAAGAAAAAATCTCATCCATTGCTAGCATCTCTAACTTCACTTTACTAGTGCTAGCTAACGACCGATCTCTTAATTTTAACTGAAATGGCTCTGAAATTAATTTTGCCGTATCCCCTGTCAATCTAAGTTCTTCAAAATACATAATGATATTTTTATCGAAAAAATCATCCCAACGGCTCACTGTATGCGTCTTTATATGAATCCACTCGCCTACCAAAGGCTTTAGCTTTGTTACCTCAGGATATCTTGCCCCTAGCATATTTAAAACATACTGCAGTGGGAAATCTGAAACTGTAAATGTGGTTTTAAAGTTCTTATCACCTAAAGGTTCAATTTCTAAATCTAACTTTGCCTCTCTTAATCTAGAATTAATTCGTATGTTTTGATTTTCATCAAAATTACCGTTGATCTTTAGCTGTGGAATACTACCCACATTAAATGACTCACTAAATGTTAAGTCCGACTGAAAGCTGTAGCCCGCCTGCGCCCTACGAATATTTAAGTTAGTGAAGTCCATATACCTTGAGGCATTGCGCTCTGTGAATAATTTTAATTTACCAACCCTAAACTCTGGAAGGTTTTTAACAAATGCTAAGTCTTCAACACGTACTTTTTGTTTGGCACCAATGATAGGGGCTATTGGTTTTAAAGCAGACTCATCTATCTGTGTGATTTGTTCATCATCTGCACAAGCATAGTCTTTAATGATTTTTAGATCCAATTGACTAGTGATCACTTCTTTTAACTCTAGTTTACGACGAAATAGCCCCGTTAAATCTACAGCAAAGTAAATATCAGGACTTGAAGCTTCTACATAATTACAGTTTTTACTGTAAGAGATATGAAAGCCCTTCCAGGCAAGACCTGGTTGAAAGAAAATCCCATGAAAAAAATTAAAATCAACAACATCAACCTTAAGCTCGTAAAGCTCCACTTCTCTTTCAAGTCTATTTCTAAGAACTTCTTGTAAATACTTTGGCGATACCACAGCATAAAAAGATTTATAAATAGAAAAACCAAAGACTAGAGCTAAAAAAGCAAAGAAAAAATATAATCCTGATAATCTTGACTCACTTATTTTCAAAATAGTACCTTCCCTATTACAATGTAAAATCCCTTTTGAGCGTTGACAATGTCTTTTATCAATTCCATGATCTAGGCATGACAGACCAAAAAATTTACACAAAAACAGGGGACAAAGGTACTACTGCGCTTTGG
>JAGRAL010000383.1 GCA_020434605.1 Bdellovibrionales bacterium | reverse complement strand
TCTCTTTTATATTAACAATAGTTATTATCAACAAGTATTTAAAACTAAAAGGCAAAAATTTTCGTTTTTATTTCTAATATTGTAAAAATTGCAGTTTAATGAAATACAATGTCATTTATAACGAAAATAAAGCTCATGAAATTGAGTTGAAGGATAATAAAATCATCATAGATGGACAAAATGCCGATATTGATTTAGTACACATTTACAAAGAAAAATATCATATTATAGATAATAATGAATCATTTAATATTGAAGTGGTTCGGGCTGATTTTCAAAATAAAACTTTTGAAATAAAAGTAAACGATACTATATATCCTATTCAATTAGAAGATGAATTAGATATGCTATTGGAAAAAATGGGTATGAGTGCCGTAGGCAGTAATACCATGGATAATGTTAAAGCACCAATGCCTGGTTTGGTTCTAAGAATTACCGTTGACGTTGGTCAAGAAGTCAATAAGGGCGATAATCTTATCGTATTAGAAGCTATGAAAATGGAATATAGTATTAAGGTTCCAGAGGATGCTAAAGTCGTAAAAGTTTCTTGTGCTGCTGGTGAACAGGTAAAAGAAGGTCAGGTGCTTTTAGAAGTGGAGAAGGCATAATGGCTAAACAGATTCGCATTGTAGAAGTAGGTTTGCGCGATGGCTTGCAAAACGAAAAGCAAGAACTAAGCGTGGCCCAAAAAGTAATGCTAGTAGATAAGTTGGTGCGCTCTGGCAGCAGATTTATGGAAATCGGTGCGTTTGTTTCTCCTAAATGGGTGCCACAAATGGCTGATACTGAGGCTGTGGTAAAAGAGGTATTAGCTAATAAAAATTATAAAACGGTAGAATTCTCAGCATTAGTACCTAATGAAGTGGGAATGCAAAAAGCTCTTCTGTGTAAAGCTCCTGAAGTATCTGTATTTACTGCTGTGTCTGACACTTTTACAGAAAAAAATATTAATTGTAGTGTGGACGAATCATTTAAACGGTTTGAACCTGTGTTAAAGTTAGCGAAAAAAAATAAAATCAAAGTGAGAGGCTATTTAAGCACAGCCTTTGTATGTCCTTATGAAGGTCTGATTGATCCTAAAAAGACTTTAAAAGTATGCGAGAGACTATTAGAGCTTGGGGTTTACGAGGTTTCGGTGGCGGATACAATTGGTGTAGCTAACCCTAAGCAAGTTGAGACTTTAGTGAAAAAATTAACGACAAAGTTTCCTAAGAAAAAAATTGCTATGCACTTTCATGATACTAGAGGGATGGCGCTTGCTAATATTGTAAAGTGTCTAGAGCAGGGGATAACGACTTTTGATGCCAGCATTGGCGGCCTAGGAGGTTGTCCTTACGCTAAAGGTGCTGCAGGTAATGTGGCTACTGAAGATGTCGTAAATATGCTTCATGAAATGGGTTACTCTACAGGAATCGATTTAAATGATTTGGTTAAAACTGCAAAGTGGTTGCAATCTATTTTTACTAGAAGCTTGAGTTCTAAATTATCAAAGATTATAGATTAATAAGTAAGGAGTTTTATGTTTGGTTTAGGTATATGGGAAATTGTTTTATTATTAGCTGTGGTGCTTTTACTGTTTGGTCCTAGCCGCTTGCCAGGGCTTGGTAAATCTTTAGGTGAATCTATTCGTGGTTTTAAAAAAGGTCTTAGTGACAACGAAATAGATGTAACTGAAAAAAGAAAAATCGAAGACGATAAAAACAATAAGTCATAAACATAGAACACAGTAACGTAAACAACATTACTGTGCTTTTATTTTTATGTTTTATCTAGTTAGGCTTTCGATAAGTCCATACGGCTCCACAGCAGGAGCTTTTTTGGTCGAACAACCACCCAGCATGTCGTTGTATGTACCGTCAAAAGGATACATGTGATCAGACATTCCATTAGACCCCTTAAAGCTAAGTTTAAGACTAAGAATGGTTTTTCCTGTCGTATTATCAACTAAATTATAAGATGAATCTACAACACCATTTTCTTCAGCATCAACAGGCACTAGGCTAGCATCATTTGATAGGATTTCTGCTCTCTCTTCCATCCCTGAAGAAGTAACAAGACCAGTATTAGCATTGTAAACAACAGTAATAAACGGCTCTGTAAAATCACACTTAAGAACATCTCTATCTTTGGCGAATGCAAATTGTGAGGTTAGAGAAAGTGAAATGATTGCTAATACTATTTTTTTCATAAGACTCCCTTTGGTTTGGTTACACAAAGGCTATCTATACGAATTCGGTTTAATGTTAAAGCAGTATTGTTTAATAATGATATTTATATACGCATGAGCTCAGTTGGTAACATATAATATGTATTTAGTTTTTGTGGGACTCGGCTTCACTCTTGTAATCCTGGTAAGTGGCCTGTAACTCATTAACAGCCTGAATACCAATATTAGCTAGAACGTGTGCTTCTAGTTGATTATAGCCTTGTAAAAAGGATTCTAGGTGTGCTGGGTTACTCATATCTAAACCTTTATTGATGGCAAAATGAATAGATATATCTAAGAGTTTTAACTCGTCACTAGTCAAATCTCTTTCTAGTATAAAGCGAGCCTTATTTTGAATCACAAAAATGGCATCACTTAAATTACTATTAAACGCGGTCTCAATGCTTGGTTGCGCTAAAAATCCTACACCACTTGTTACTTTGATACTCTCTCCACTTTCGGTAACAAACACGCGTCCGTGCACGTCACTAGATAGCCTAGTTAGCAAACTAACGGATCCATCTTTTAGGGAAAGTGTGATGTAGTCTTTCCCATTGTTTGTTGGAAGGATTGCAAAATTCTCTTCAGAGTATAGTGATCTAGCGATTTTTATATCACCTAACTGATATTCAGAGATCGAATGATCCTTTTGAATGGCGCTAAGTTGGTTAGAAAACGTTTTTTGTAGAGCAAGGTTTAAAAAACTATTCAAATTTGATTGATATTGACTAGCTTGAGACTCTTGACGGCGAAGAGTGTAGCTTCCATCTGCCTCGATGGTTAGTGAGGCTTGTAGTGTTGTAGTTTGTTTTGGATATATGTTTAACCCGTCCGCAGTAGCCGTAATGTAGAAGGCATTAGACTCGAGCTTTGTGATAGGTGCATCTACTATAAAACCAGGTAGCGTTTTTGCCTGTAATACTTTTGGCGGAGTGAGTCCGTCTAAGCTAAAAAGGTATGTTTTTTCAGAAAGAGCTACTAGTTTGTACTTTTCTTGCGGTTTATCCATATTTGTTACAAGGATAGGTTTCATATAAGCAAGTTCACCAAAATTAGTGGCGCCATCTTTTAGCATTTTTTCTAAGTGCACTTTTTGTTGTTCTAAAAAAGAAGTCTTTACTGGGTTAAGGCCAAACTCTGCAAGCGGGCCAAGGTCAGTATTTTCTTCAGGTTTATTTTGTTCTGCATAGCGATTGATTTTTTCTACCCAGCTAGAAACCAGCGGGCTTAGTTCTGGATAATTAAATAGGTCAATACATACGGGACCGGATGCATATGTAGTTGCAGTTGATAAAAATAGATATACGAATAATAAAAATTTCCCCATCGATCCCCCAAGACAACACGAATATAGAGAATAAGCTTACAGAAGTGATCTGATTTGCCAATAAGGGTAATATTTATAAGCAGTTACGCCTAAAAACAGGGTATGTATAACAATGTTTTATGGCATTGGTCGTAGCTATAAGATAGATTTTGGCCTGCACGAGTCTGCAGGCTATTTTTTTGAACATTTATAAGGGTTAAAGCAGCGATTCTTTTATAGTTTGAACAATATGATCGGCATCCAAGTGATGCTTACTATAAAGCTCTGCTGCTGAATAGGCGCTTTGTCCAAACTTGCCGTTAACTGCAAGTACCTTTAATTCAAAGCTCAGTCGATTTTCTTTTAAGCTTTGAGTAAGGATCGAAGCAAAACCGCCTATACGTTGGTGATCTTCAACAACTAGCAATTTACCACCACACTTAGCTACGTAAAATTCGATGGTGCTTAGATCTGGGTGATTGATGGCAGATGGTTGCAATAAGCTAACGCCAATCTTTTGCTCTTGTAATATTTGGCTAGCTTTGATGGCCTCAGGAACCATTGAGCCTACAGCTAAGATACAAACTTTTTTAGAGTGCAAGTCCGCCGTGTCCATAAGAACCTGTGATTTATGTAGTTGGTAAGATACATTTTCTTTGTAAGAAGCAGGGAAGTTTTCTCTACCTAAGAAAAATATATAAGTCTTAGGCGTTTTACCGTTTTTTCTGTCTGCTGCAAATTCATCAAGAGCTTGTGATACTAATGCTTCCGCCTCTGAACTACATGACAATGTAAATACATAAACATTAGGAATAGAAGATTGCATAGAGATGTAGGACAAAGCTTGGTGTGAAGCGCCATCCGCTGCATCTTGAAATCCAGTATGCGAGAAAAATGCGATGATCGGTGATTGTGATAAGTTAGCCATGGTGATTGGTAATGCACCCTTAGTAACTCCAAACTGTGCAAAAGTATCTACAACAGGGATATAACCAGTTTTTGAAAAGCCAGCTGCGACACTCACCATATTAGCTTCTGCAACCCCAACATCAAATGTAGACTCAGGAAATTTGGCTTGAAAGTCTTTAACACCAGTAGAGCCCTGTAAGTCAGAAGTAATCGATACAATCGGAAGCCCTGCTGCTTTTTTTGCAATAAGAGCTTTACTCACTCCACTTTGAATTTTTTCACCTGGCTGAGAAGCGGCAGGGGTTGTATTTTCAAGCTCAGTAATCCATGAATCAATTTCTGAGGGAAGTTCTTTGCCATTTAAAATTTCACTAACAAACCCGCGTAGTTCTGCCGCTGTCTTTAAAGGAAAACCATGGCCACCCGACGAAGACTCGGCTGTCTTTTTTGTGCCAATGCCCTTTGTTGTTCTTGCGTGGATCAAAACTGGTATTTTTGGATTTTTAGTAGAAAGCGAATGAGCTTCTTCGATGGCTTTTAAGCAAGCTTCTAAATCATTTCCATTTTCTAGTGATATAACATGCCAGCCTTGCTCTTTTAGAGAAGAAAAGTAGCCTTGCATAGAAAAAGAATCTTTATCAATTCTACCTGTGAGTTTTGTGTTGTTATCACTTAAAATACAAATAAACGGATTTAACTTTCCACGAGCGGCAAAACCCGGGATAGCAGAGAATGCTTCTTTGGCTTCGCCCTCCATCGATGCTCCATCTGATATAGCAAGAATTGTGGTTCGTTGATTTTCGGCAAGAGCATCAGCCATGGCAAGGCCTTGAGCTTGCGGAAAAGCTGAGCCAAGTGGACCATTAGAGAGCAGAACACCATCAGGAAACAAGTGCGATTCTCCATGGCCAGTCAGTTTACTTTTGATAGAGCGAAAATTCTTTAGGCTATTTAGGCTTAAATCAGCGTAATTATACATAGCTTTCAAAGCATAAAGACCATTCTCGCAGTGACCAGCGTCGTTTACGATATTAAATAATTCAAAAAATTCTTTTCCACTTTTTTGAGATTTAAAAAACGCAAAGGCGTGCGTGGCAGACATTAATTCGGCAAATGCAGCGGGTCCACCGTAGTGGCATGCGGCTCCACCAAGTACGGCATTCATGTCCATGCAGGCTACAATGGCGCGAATGTAATCTGGATCCGCTAAGTCTAAGGATTCGTTAGATTTAGTTTTTAATGAAATGGCATATTGAGGACTTTGAGTGGGAGTAGGTGCTAAAGAATTTTTAATGTTTAACGGAAGAACGCTTACCACCAAATACCTCTCATACGTTTATAGAAATAATAATCAAAACCAATGCAACGGCCAGCACCTAGCCACCCTAAAGTAATGTTCACTGCGATAAATGTTTTATATAGCAATGCCATGTGCGGAGGGCTGATCCAAATTAAAAACAAATTGAGTAAAATAGCTAATATGCTAGCTGGGCGCACCAGATAGCCGACTAATAAGCAAATGCCTAATCCAAACTCAAGAGAAGTTACGAAATGCGCAAAAAACTGCCAGTATGGAATGCCGACACTTTCAAAAAATGACAATAATTGGGGGGGTGCAATATTATTACGAATACTTTCACTCATTTTTTCAGCCAGGATAGGCTGTGTTAAAAAGTCTCCGGCATATTTGCTTAAAGCCTCTTGTAAGTAGTAATACCCCATAAATACACGTAAAAACGCAATAGGAAACAGATGGCCCGTGTGTTTGATACTTTCTAAAAAGGCGATTAGCATAAAGACACTATGCTTAAAAGGGCAAAAGCTGTCAATCAGGACGGGGACTGTAGACGAATTTGCTACGAAAAATGCTAGCCACTGGCTATACTATACGTAAAGGTACAATGAATGAGATTTTTATTGGTAGCTACATTTTTAATTTCTAGTTTTTTTGCTGTTGCAAAAGATAAAACAGACCGTGCCGGTAGTCCGCATAAGTCTGTCGGTGTCTTGATGGACACGGTTAAAAATAGAACGAAACCTTATAAATGGGATCCATTATTGTTTAATGATAAGGGTTGGCTCATTGGTGGATATTCTGTAGATGGTATGCCTCTTTTGTATTGGGTTTGCGGAGATATAAACGCAAAAAATCGTAGCCTGGTTCTATCGGCGGTTCATGGGGATGAGATTACCCCGGTATATTTTGGTTTTCGTTTGGTAGAGTGGGTAAAGGCTAGGCCTAATTTATGTAAAGATAAATTAATTGTGATTGCTCCACTAGTAAATCCAGATGGCTTCTTACGTTATCAAAGAGGTACAAGAACGAATTTTAATAAAGTAGATCTAAACCGCAACTTTCCAACACCAGAATGGAATCAGAATGCCCATAAAATTTGGAAAGAAAAGTATTCTTCACGCCGCCGTTACTACCCAGGAGACAAGGCGGGGGATCAACCTGAAAACACATTTCAGAGATGGCTGATCAATGAATTTAAAATCACCAAAATATTAAGTATTCATGCGCCTTTAAATATTTTGGATTATGATGGCCCAATTTCTGAAGAAGTAAATAATGATAATTTTGCCAAAACATATTTTGATTCTTGCTATATCTTAAAAGAAAATATGAAGCGCGCGACCAGTAAATTGCGATTTTTTGCTTATGGTACATTTCCTGGAAGTTTAGGAAATTATGCAGGTAAAATATTAGGAATACCAACACTAACTGTAGAATTACCGACGACAGATGCATCAAAAGCAATGCAGTACTTTGCAGACATGGAAAAAAGCCATCAAATATTTTTTGATTTTGCCGTTGAAGAGAGACCAAATTACTTAAAAGAAAGAGCCTCTGCTACTGCAAGCGAAGTAATGAATAACTAAGATTTTTATTTTATATACGGTTTTTGTGGGCAAAACTTTTTGATCACACAATCTTCACATTTAGGTGTTCTTGCAACGCAGACAGCTCTTCCGTGGTCGATCAATAAGTGAGTAAACTTAACCCAATCCTCTTTTTCTACTATTTTCATAAGTTCCATCTCAAGTTTTACCGCATCAGTACCTTTACAAAAACCCAAACGATTTGTGATTCTTGTCACATGGGTGTCGACAACCATACCAGGAATGCCAAAAGCAGTACCAAGTACTACATTGGCAGTTTTTCTGCCCACACCTGGTAGGGCATGAAGCTCTTCCGTTGTTTTAGGAAGGCCTCTTGGGTACTTTTCTACGATTTGCTGGCAGCAAGCCAAAATATTTTTTGCTTTGTTTTTATAAAAGCCAGTAGAGCGAATCAAGGTTTCTACCTCAGCTTGGGTAGCTGCTAAAAAACCTTTGGCATCAGGGTATTTTTTAAATAAGGCGGGTGTGGTTTGATTGACTCTATCGTCGGTACACTGTGCAGATAGTATGGTTGCGATTAAAAGCTGAAAAGGTGATTCAAAATGGAGTGAGCATTTTGAGTTTGGATATGTTTTTTTTAAAACTTTTATAATATTTTTAGATCGCTCTTGTTTAGAGGTCAGACTTTCTTTTGCCATCTATTCGCCGTCGTCACCAATGGCTTCGACAGGACAAGATTCCATAGCTTCCTTCATGAGTTCTTCTTCAGCTGGACCTTCAGGCTGCTTAGATACGTATGCGTGTCCTGCCTCGTCATTCATTAGATAATGGTCTGGGGCAGTAGTAATACAGGCGTCACAAGCAATACATGCTTGGTCTACGTAGTACTTTCCGGTTTTATTTTGTGGCCATTTTTCGTTGCGATCTGCCAAGTCATACCTCATTTAAAATTACTGGACCTGTATAGCAAATATAGGTGAAAGGAACAAGTTTTTCGTCCAATTTTTAGAGCGGTACTACTGTCGGTCTGAGTATTAGATATACTGTTAGTAGGGGGAGTATCTATGAAAGGCCCACGTAGTATAGAAGTAGGTGAATTACCTAAGGTATTAGATTTTTTAAAAGAAAGCCTTCGACCAAATTTTACATGGTCTTTGGATCAAGAATACCCAACGGCTTTTAGCAGTGGAAATTTGCAAAATATTCGTATTATCGAGGATAATGATCAAATACTATCTCATGCAGTTTGGAAACCCCTATTGGTTAAAAGTCATTTGGGCTTGTTTAAAGTGGCAATGATAGGATCTGTTGTGACAGAGTCACAGCACCGTGAGAAGGGCTTAAGCTCAAAAATTCTTGAGGACTGTGTAGAACAGGCCAGAGCGAGTGGTTGTGAATTTGCTATATTGTGGTCTGATAAATATGATTTTTATAAAAAATTTGGTTTTACATTAGCCGGCACGGAGTTGACAGCTATCGTTGATAAAAAGCTAGAAGTAGAGTCACAGAATTTAAAAATCATCGAAGGGAATAAAGTAGCTCCTGAAGCGATACACAAATTATATCAACAACACACAGTACACAGTGTTCGTGGTATTGAAGAGGTGCGCGCTTTACTGCAAATTCCAAACTCTAGAATTTACACAGCATGGGATGCAAACCAACAACTGGTAGCTTATGCAATAGAGGGTAAAGGAGCTGATTTTGATTCGTACATTCACGAGTGGGGAGGAAATTTA
>JAGRAL010000382.1 GCA_020434605.1 Bdellovibrionales bacterium | reverse complement strand
CGACAGTAGTGCTGCCTCAACCACTTCCTTCGCTATTAATCTATATGTCGTGTACTTTCCTCCAGCGACCAATGTGATATTTTGTTTGTCTTTTATAATTACATGTTCACGACTTGTTTTACTCTCTGATGCTGCTCCATCGCTGACAAGCGGTCTAACGCCAGCGTAAGAACCAATTACATCTTCGGGTTTTAAATTTGCATTGGGAAAATATTCTTTAATGATTTTTAACAAATACTCTACATCATCCTTACTACTATAAACATTTGCTGGGTCCTCGGTATAATCTGTATCCGTGGTTCCAAAAATCATCATCTCATGTCTTGGTATACCAAAAACAATTCGCTTTTGGTCGTTCGAAAACATAACTACAGCTTGCTTCATTGCCACTCGGTCTAATGGTACTGTTAAGTGAATACCTTTTGTCGGACGTAAAATTGGTTTCCACGTTTTTAATACTGTTTTACCAAAAAGGTCCGTCCACGGCCCAAGACTTCCCACAAAATGCTTTGCTTTTATAGAAAATGTTTCTCCGCTGAACTCATCATGACAGTTGATCGCCGTAAGTTTATCCCCTTCCCATTGACCACCAACCGCTTTGACATAGTTAACAGCTAAAGCGCCATGCTCGTTTGCATCGCGTAGGGTTTCAATGACAAGTCTATCGTCATCCATATATCCGTCAGAATAAACATACGACCCTTGCAAGTTATCAGCATCTAATAGTGGTAATCTTTCTAGGGTTTTCTTAGGATTCAGTTTTTCAAATAATTCGGGAGCTTCAAACATAGATAGGATATCGTATAGCAACATCCCAAGCCCCATCTTAAACATCCCAACTCTTGAGTCTTTATACACTGGTAAGACAAAACGCAGCGGATGAACTAGGTGCGGAGCCATATCAAATAATTTTGCTCTCTCGCTTAGGGCCTCAAAGACTAAACCAAACTCTAAATTTTCTAAATAACGAATGCCCCCGTGTACAAGCTTAGAAGATCTTGAGCTAGTACCAGAAGAAAAATCACTAGCCTCAATTAATGCTACCTTCATCCCTCGACGTGCGGCATCCCTTGCAACTCCAGCGCCGTTGATACCCCCGCCAACAATCAACATATCAAAAGTTTGTTTTTGCATTTTATCGATAAAGTTTTTTCTATCAGAGTAAGAAAATGATTTCATGAAACATCCATTTTTGTAGTTGCAAGCTCAAAGTACGTGCCCGGGTTTTCTTTATACTGATACATCGAAATCTCACTACTTAAAACACAGCTAGCTTTTAAAAGTAACTTTTGTAAGTGCTTTTCTCTTGATGTTTTATAGGCTACCTCTACAAGCTTTTGCTTTAGCTCTAGGCTGTCACTACTGATATGTTCTACCCAAAGGCTTTGCATATGCCCCTGAAAAAAAAGGATTGGCTGTGCCAAAAAGTAGCCTATCAAACTTTTAGCATCATCAAAAATACCAAAACACCAACCGTTAGGTAGGTAAAACTCTAATGATTCTTGTCTCCAACTAGCTTGCCACTCAGCAAACATCGCTTCTTCGTCTGTGGTATTCAGTCGAGCTTTTTTACGCTCATATTGCAAAATAATGTCTAAATCTGATGGTTGCAAAAATCGCATATCGTAGTTCATGCGACAAATACTATCATGCTGATTACTTAGGTAATAGTTTTTTGTTGCTATTTGACTTTTTTCAACAAAAGATAAGTCTAAAAGGAACGCCCTGTGTTTAAATCTTTTGCGCCAGATTTTAAAGATCGATTATACAGTCAAATTGAGGACATTACCGCAAAAGCAAGCGGCCCTCTTTATGCCGCCTTTGATGCTGATG
>JAGRAL010000381.1 GCA_020434605.1 Bdellovibrionales bacterium | reverse complement strand
CTCCAACACTTTCTAAATCTTTTTTATTTTTTAGTGAATCAAAAAAATTGTTTTTCATATTTGGCAGAAAAGCAAGTGCAGTGCCGGGGTAAGATAAAACTTAATGTAAGCTCACAAAAAATTTGTCCGATATTTTTATAAAAACTCGGATATAAAAGGTATTGCATATTGCTACATTGGCCTTTTTAAAGGTTGCTACTCACTATTTCTATACTCCTCAAAAACTGTCTCAAATAGAGACAAAATCGCTAGCAATTAACACATTTTCGCTGGTAACTAATAGGCAGACCTTCAAAACCAACCTGTCTTATTTAAATTCTAATTTTTTAATCTTGGGGTCTTAATCTTTATATGGATCGTTCCGATACATTAGGTATGATCACACTAATTATTTCTCTAGTCATTACCCTCTCATATTCCCAAAGCACGCCGAACGAAACCGCGACCAATACGAATAATAATCGCCCATTTGAACGTAGTGAAGATGAAAAGACACAAGCCGCTCTTGCAGCAACAATAGCTAATATTAAAAGCTGTGAAGAAAGAAATGATGATTTACGAGATGCTTGTAAATATATTAGAACAAAGGACTGTCAAGCAACCCTTAAAAAATGTGCAGAGGCCGAAGGTACAAAAAGAGAAGCTAAGGCATGTGCAGGCATACCTAAATTTGATAAAGATAGTGCTAAAGACAACTTAGATGATGCTAAAGACGATTTTGAAGATTCAGAAGAAAAATTGCAAGATCTTCAAGACAAATTACAAGAAGCTCAAGAAGATGCTTTAGAAAAACAACAATCTACAGAAGAAAAAATTACCCAGTTACAAAACGAAATCAATGAAATTCCTAATCGTGCAACTGAGCTTGCGTTAAAAAACGAAGCTGAACGTGATAAGCTACTTTTAACTCATATAGATAATATGAATGCAGTAACAGATGATATTCAAAGTATTACTGATGCGCTTCATGATGCCGAGACTACACTAATTAATAAGCGTAATGAGCTTTTATCTCAGTGCGAACTTGAGGCAAGAACAAAACAGCAAGCAAAAATTAATGAAAAAAATCAAAAAAAGGCTGCTGGTAAAAATACAGTTGCTAGTCTTAGTGACGCCCTACAAAGTACTTATACAACCAAAAAAGATGGCAAAAAGATGTTACGTAATACCAAAGAAATCATTGCTAGGTATGAGAGATGTCAAAAAACTAGATTGTTTCAAACAGGAGTTCAGGCCGCAGAAAGAGTGTATCAACGAACACTAATTGCCCTAGAGTCTAGAAGAAAGTCCATAGAGAAAAAGACAAGGTCACTCGAGGCTAGACTAGAGGCGTCCCTGAAGCTAAATAATAAAACTACTGAGCTTGAGATGGCATCTTTAGCCAGAGAGCAGGCCTCTAAGTCTCAACAAGTATTAATGCTACAAAAGCAGATTATGGAAAATAGACAACAGGCTGAAGCTAATATACAGAAAATCCAGCAAGCTATACAAAAGGCTCAAATGAACCAATTTCAAAAACAACAAGATCTCTTCGGTGCTATACAGACTAATGCTGAGGCGACTAAATCTGGCGTAAAGGATGAGGATGCACTCGAAAGCATAGCGGCAGCAAAGGCATATTACCGATCTAAAGATAACGAGGATTTCGGGAGTAGCAGGCTGAAGGAGCTGTGCAAAGAAGCCCTAAAACAACCAACCTCAAAATAATCCTAGCTAATTACCCTTTACTCTCGCCCTAGCTAGCGCTACAATTTTCACATGGAAAAACAAAAAAAATTGCTCATCTTTGGTGCTGGCGCTGGTTTCGTTTTTTTTGCAACTGTCGCCTATATATATTATATCTTCGCAACCCTTCCTAAAATTATTACCGTTAAAGATTACAAGCCTCTTTTAGTAACAAAGGTATATGATCGCCACAACAAAGAAATCGGTGAGTTTTTTCGTGAACGCCGAGTGGTAGTTCCGTTTGAAAAGTTTCCAAAGCAATTAACACAAGCTTTTATCGCAGCCGAAGATTCTAGTTTTTATCATCACTCTGGAATTAACTATTTAGCTATCGGACGAGCCATGCTTGCCAACCTTAAAGCTGGGAGAAAAGTACAAGGCGGATCAACTATCACACAACAGGTAGCAAAATCACTTTTACTAACACCTGAGAAAACTTATACACGTAAACTAAAAGAGGCGATTCTATCTTACAGAATGGAAGCGAACCTTTCTAAGGAAGAAATCCTGTATCTATATTTAAATCAAATTTATCTAGGTCACGGTTCATACGGAGTTGAACTAGCGGCGAGAACTTATTTTAAAAAATCTGTGGATCAACTAGATTTAAAAGAATGCGCTATGCTTGCTGGTCTTCCACAGGCTCCTAGTAGATACTCTCCAGTGATACATCCAAAGAAAGCAAAAGAGCGCCAAATCTATGTCTTAGGGAGAATGGCTGAAAATGGCTTTATAACAAAAGAGCAGGCTGATGAAGCCATCAAGGCCGACATCAAAGTTTATACTCGTGAAAATTTAGCCTCTATAGCTCCATATTTTGTAGAGACGATTCGCCAACAGCTGATCCAGGATTTTGGTGAAGATGCGGTTTTAGATCAGGGTTTAAAAATTTACACTGGCCTTGATTATGAAAAACAAGTGGCTGCTAATGAAGATATGCAAAAAGGTCTTCGTGATTTAGATAAAAGGCAGGGTTACAGAGGCGCTAAAAGTAACCTGACCGATAAAGAAGAAATCGAAAAGTTTTTAAAACAAACTAAGCGCGAGTATTCACTATTAAAAGATCCTTCTAGAATTATTAAAGCTGATGGAAGTATTTTAGATAAGGCTGAAGAGAGCAGAAAAAAGGTTTCTAAAACTGAAAGTAACCTTCCCGACTACCTAAGCGTAGGGCAAATTGTGGAAGGCATTGTAGAGAAGGTGGATGATGCCAACGGTCTGACTTTTGTTCGCTTTGCCGAAAACGTGGGTATCATTGATATTGAAACCATGTCGTGGGCACGAACGCCAAACCCCGAAGTATTTGCTTATAGCAACCAAATCTCAAAACCATCACAAGCCTTAAAAGTTGGTGATGTAATAGAAGTAAAACTAGCAAGTGATAGATTTTCTTCAGAGCGTATACAAAAACTTTTACGAATCAGATATAAGGGGCAAAGGCCTGCTAGCATTCCTGATTTTACTGAGTACGTTGGTTTAGAATTAGAAGAAACACCAGAGGCTGAAGGTGCACTACTAGCAATCGACCTTGAGACTGAAGAAGTAATTACGATGGTCGGTGGTTATGATTTTCAAAAATCCGAATTTAACCGTGCCCTACAGGCAGCAAGACAAACTGGTTCATCCTTTAAACCGATTGTGTATGTAGCAGCGCTTGATAAGGGTTACGCTCCGAACTCTGTAGTAGTGGACTCACCCATTGTTTATGAAGAGGTTGTTAAGAG
>JAGRAL010000380.1 GCA_020434605.1 Bdellovibrionales bacterium | reverse complement strand
AGAACATAGTGATATCAAAAATGCAAAAAATAGCTCTGTAATAGAGCTATTTTTTTTGTGTTTCAATACACCAACCGCAGAGTTGAAAGAGGGCGCGCATACCGCAATTGCCATCCCACTCGTTTGTAAGGTCGTAGCTTGCGCCTGGAGAAACTTCATTTAAATCAAAAGCGATAATACGTTTTCCATTTTGTGCTAAAGACTTTAATAAAAATTTAAACTGTGACATATCCAAGCCTCCAGCCACAGGAGTACCTGTATTAGGGCACAGGGCAGGGTCAAGGCCGTCAATATCAACAGATACATAGACGTTCTCTGGTAGTTCTCTAACGATGTCGTTACAAATTTCTTCCCAGCCTTTTCCTTGGTATGTTGCCGCTTTTAAGTTTGGATCAAAGAAAGTTTTAATTTTTCCATTGCTAGAAGCGATGTAATCAAACTCTTCTTCGCAAAAATCACGAATGGCAACTTGCACTAATTTTTTAGGGGCCCAGCTAGCTTCCATTACATTTTGAAAAATCGAAGCATGTGAGTATGTAAACCCCTGATACGCGTTACGTAAGTCAGCATGTGCATCAATATGCAAGACACCAAAGTTGCCCTTTACTGACTCGCTTACAGCTCGGATTGCTCCTTGCGGTGTAGAGTGGTCACCGCCAACAACGACGGGGATCTTTCCTTCTTTGATAACTTGCTTGGCCTGTGTATAAACGTATTCAACCATCTCTGCGCAAAGTGTGTTGCATGTTGATAGTGCTGTTGAATCACCGCTACGAGCTTTCTCTGCTAAAGCTCGTGCCTTATGAGATTTCTCTAAAAGTTGAGCGGGTATTTCTTGCCAGAAATAACCAGCCTGATAATTGTTTTTAAAGTCTAAATCAAATAAATCTTGCTGAGCACTGGCTCTTAAGATCAATTCTGGTGCTAGTGCTGTACCAGCTCCGTATGAGGTTGTTGCCTCCCAAGGGACGGGAATCATAATAATTTTTGCATTCTCACGAGATACATCATAATCAAAGATATTCATGCTTACTCCTTGAGACCTATGTAGAACGTCTGCGCTTAAAAATCAATTTATAAAGATTATCTTGCTACGACAGTATGATTCATGGACAATAAATATGGGTTTTTCATAGGGAGATACATCATGATTATATTCAACGCCTTATTAACCATGGCCTTAGCCGCAACACTTGGAAATCCTAACGCGCCTAAAGGCGGTATTTTTTACGTCAACCTAAGTACTGAGCCATCCACACTAAATGCCATTACAGCTACGGAAGTGGTAGAAAGTGAAGTAAACGGCTACGTTGTCGAAACTTTACTAACTAGAAATGTAGACACTTATGAGTGGGAGCCAGCTCTTGCCGAATCTTATTCAGTTTCTAAAGATGGGATGGAATATACATTTGTTCTTCGTGATGGGGTAAAATTTCACGATGGTAAGCCTGTAACGGCAGAAGATGTTAAATTTAGTTTTGATGTTTACTTTATGCCCGAGTACGCAGCAGTGGCTTTGCGTGGTTATTATGAGAACTTTGAATCCGTTACTGTTGTTGACCCTAAAACCATTAAGTTTAAAGTAAAAACAAAATACCACCTAAACTTTGATGTTGCGGCGGCTCTTAGTATTTTTCCAAAGCATGTTTACGGTGACCCCAAAAAAGGTAAAAGAATAACCAGAACAAGTATGGGGACTGGCCCATATAAGTTTGAAAAATGGGAAAAAGGTAAGCGAATTATCTTAGCCAGAAATTCAGACTGGTACGGCTGGGGACTAGAAGAAAACAAGGGTAAATATAACTTTGATAAAATCATATTTAGATTTGCTAAAGATCAAAACATCGCGATCGAGATGTTAAAAAAGGGTAACCTTGACTATCTAAAGCTAGATGAAGAAAGCTACGTTAAAAAAACAAGTGGCCCAGAGTGGGGAAAAACGGTTTTTAAAGACGAAGTAATAACAAAGTATACTAAGCCATATAATTTTGTAGCATTTAATTTAAAGCGTCCGATCTTTCAAGATGTTAGAGTTCGTAAGGGGCTTGCGCATTTGATGAATCGTAAACTAATGAATGAAAAATTCTATTATAACAAACGTATGTTAACAGCTGGTCCTAATTACGCGCAGAGCGAGTATTCGGATCCAAGTGTAAAACCAATTGAATATGATGTAAAAAAAGCTGTAGCTCTATTTAAAGAAGCTGGTTGGGCTGACACAGATAAGGACGGAACTCTTGATAAAGTGATTGATGGTAAAAAAACGCCGCTTAGATTTACTATTTTTAATGCCAATCCAGATCGTAACAAGTTTTATACGATGTACAAAGAAGATGCTAAAAAAGCAGGGGTGCAAATCGATATTCAATTGATCGAGTGGAACTCTCTAGTAAAACTTTTAGAAGAAAGAAGTTTTGATTGTATTACTCTTGGTTGGGGGAATGGCTCTATCAACTGGGATCCTAAACAAATTTGGCATTCAGCTTCAATGGCAAAGGGTGGCTCAAACTTTATTAGCTACTCAAACCCTGAAGTGGATAAACTGATCGATAAAGCTCGTGAGACTTTAGATAAAGAAGACAGAAAAGTAATTTTAAATAAAGTTTATAAATTGATTGCTGACGATGTTCCATACATTTTTATGTTTAATGAAAAATATGATTTTTATGGAAGAACAGCAAAAATGAAGATGAAGAAAAAATCATATCAATACACAGTTGGTACAGAGTATTGGTGGACGACTCCGTAGGAGAAGCGAGTGTTTATATACTTACTAAAGCGTCTAATACTAATGATTCCTACTATTTTTGGAATCACATTGTTAACGTTTGTAATTATAAATTTAGCCCCGGGTAGCCCGATTGAACAAAAGCTGCAAGCTCTACGATTTGGTGGCGGTGGGGCATCTATGAGTGGGGGAGGGAGTTCGTCAGGAACTCTTGGGGTTTCTGAAGAAGTAATGGAAGCTCTAAAAGTGCAGTACGGTTTTGATAAACCACTTCACCAACGCTACATAATCTGGTTAAAAAATCTTGTAACCTTAGATTTTGGCGATAGTTTCTCTTATGAAGAGCCAGTAATTGATGTGATTCTCTCAAAGTTTCCAGTGTCACTTCAGTTTGGTATCATCGCATTTATCCTTAGTTATTTAATCAGTATACCACTTGGGATTTACAAAGCAGTTCATAATGGTAGTAAGTTTGATATTGCTAGCTCGGTCATGCTTTTTATTGCGTATTCGATTGTTCCTTTTATGTTGGGGATACTATTAATTGTATTTTTAGCCGGTGGAAGCTTTCTAGATCTATTTCCTATCGGTGGAGTTAGCTCAGATAACTACGAGACATTGACTACATGGGGTAAATTCTTAGATCGTGCTCACCATTTTGTTTTACCGTTAATTTGTTACACGATTGGATCTTTTACCACCCTTGTCATGTTAATGAAAAACTCAATACTAGATGAAATCAAAAAAGATTATATCCGAACAGCAAGAGCCAAAGGCCTAGATGAAAAGACAGTGTACTTAAAGCACGCCCTAAGAAATGCCCTGATACCTATTGTGACTGGTCTAGGTGGATTTTTATCTATCTTTTTTGCAGGTTCCATATTGTTAGAGCAGGTGTTTCAATTGGACGGTATCGGCTTGTTGTCTTATGCGTCTGTAATGGCAAGAGATTATAATGTAATTATGGGATTAATTTTTCTGCAATCTGTAGCGATGCTTTTAGGTAATGTCCTAAGTGATATCGCCTATGTGTTTGTAGATCCTAGAATTGACTTTGATTGATTTAGCAATGGGTATTTAGCATGGTAGAAAGACTTATTAAAAATGAGTTAAAATTAAAACAGTGGAGACGATTTAAGAGAAATCGCTTAGCTGCTTTTTCTGCTGTTATCATTTTGATAGTAACCATTGTTAGTCTTACTGCCGAAATGTGGGCCAACTCAAAACCCATCGTTATGTCATATAAAGGTTCTATTTATTTTCCGGCATTTAATCGTTATCATCCATCTGTATTTAACCCCAGTTCAGAAGACTTTGTGACGAACTACCGAAAGCTAGATATCAAAGAAAATGGTTGGGCGATTTGGCCAATCATTCATTGGGATCCATACGAAGCCAATAAAACAGTAGATGATTATCCCTCTCGTCCGACGAGTGATAATTGGCTAGGGACTGACGAAGGTGGGCGAGATGTGATGGCGCGCCTACTTTATGGATATCGCTATTCATTGTCTTATGCATTTTTAGTTTGGTTTATCACAACTATCATTGCAATAGCCTTG
>JAGRAL010000379.1 GCA_020434605.1 Bdellovibrionales bacterium | reverse complement strand
GTATTTCGCAAGTCCTAACATGATTAAAAAAACACTTGCGGTATAGATAGAATTCTTAAAGTGTCCATTATCTATTTTAACTGTCAAAAGATCAAACCTCGTATCCAAAGCGCTAAACTTGGTTTCAAACATGGTGTCCAAAGAATCAATTTTAGCGTTCATCACTTCAAGCCTACCATTGAACTTGGTATCCATGGCGTTAAGTTTAGTTTCAAATTTGGCGTCCATAGTATCGAATCTATAATTCATTTCGTGTCTTAATGTACTGATATCCCTCTTGATGGGTTCTAGCTTTCTATCTATATCCTTTAACAAGAATTCAATGTCGTTTGTGGTTGCTAAGCTTTTTTTTAAATCATCCATAGTTCTAACCTGCAATTCTGCTTGTTTTTTTGTGAAACCAGCTTTTTCAAATTGATTGATAGTATCTATGCTACTCATCGAGAAAATCTCCTTGCGACTAAAGGTTAAATCTAAAAGAGTATTTAGCAATCCAGATGCCAGGAATATATGCAATTTAAGGTGATATGGGTTGTAAAGTGTCCAAAATCCGGAATCGATTAGCTGTGATTTCGAAATATTTACTCCTTATTATGCCCAATATGATAATTATAGGCTATATGCTTTTGACCAATAGAGACTTGTTGGTTAGCTTGTGAACATGCAGAAACATCCCACACTTTTAGACTTAGAATCCACTTTAGAAACTAAAATTTTATTTTTAGATGGTGCTATGGGTACCATGATTCAAGGCTATAAACTACAAGAAGAAGATTTTCGTAAAGGATACTTTGAATCTCATCCTAAAGACTTGAAGGGTAATAATGATCTGCTAAGTTTAACTAGACCTGATGTGATCAAAGCCATTCACTTAGAATATTTAGAAGCAGGTTGTGACATTATTGAAACCAATACATTTAATGGCACCTCTATTGCGCAAGAAGATTATGGACTGAGTTCCTACGTTCGAGAAATCAACTTGGCTTCAGCAAAAATTGCTAAAGAGGCTTGTACCGAATTTATGTCAAAAAATCCTGGTACAAAAAAATACGCTGCTGGTGCTTTGGGACCAACCAACAAGACGGCATCACTATCTCCTGATGTAAATAATCCTGGCTTTAGAGGCGTGAGTTTTGATCAGCTTGTTTCTGCCTATTACGAACAGGCAAAAGCGTTAATCGATGGCGGAGTCGACTTATTACTTCCAGAAACATCGTTTGATACTCTTAATTTAAAAGCCTGCATCTACGCGATAAAACAACTAGAAGAAGAGCTGAACTGTAAACTTCCAGTGATGTTATCTGTGACCATCACGGATTCATCCGGAAGAACTCTTTCTGGTCAAACAGTAGAAGCTTTTTATAATTCTATTCGTCATGCTAAACCATTGAGTATCGGCATTAACTGTGCGCTTGGGGCAAAAGAAATGCGCCCATACATGCAAGAGCTTGCAAAAATATCTGAAACCTTTGTCTCTTGTTATCCTAATGCTGGTCTACCTAACCCACTAAGTCCCACTGGTTATGATGAAACACCAGGGAGTATAGCTGATAGTTTAAAAGATTTTGCTGTATCAGGCTTTGTTAATATCGTAGGTGGTTGTTGTGGTACGACTCCAAAACATTTAAAGGCAATTGTTAGTGAGCTAAGTAAATTACCTCCTAGAAAATTACCGCAGATCGCACCTAAAATGCGTCTGTCTGGTTTAGAATCTCTTAATCTAAGTTCAAGCGGTGAAAGATCATTTGTGATCGTTGGTGAAAGAACCAATGTTACGGGCTCTCCAAAATTTTCGGCACTTGTAAAAAAAGGCGATATGCAGGGAGCCCTACAAGTAGCACGTCAGCAAGTAGATAATGGCGCTAATATTTTAGATATAAATTTTGATGAAGGCATGATTGATGGTGTTGAGTTTATGCAAAACTTTTTGCACCTAGTTTCTAGCGAGCCAGATATTTGTAAAATTCCCATTATGATAGACTCCTCTAAGTGGGAAGTTATTCATCATGGTCTCAAGTGTGTTCAAGGTAAATGTGTTGTTAACTCTATCTCTTTAAAAGAAGGTGAGGATGCTTTCTTGGCGCAAGCTAGAGAGATTCAAAAGCTTGGAGCCAGTGTTGTGGTTATGGCCTTTGATGAAAAAGGACAAGCTACCTCTATTTCGGAAAAGGTAAGAATCTGTAAGCGTGCCTATGACTTGTTAACTTCAAAGTTGGATTTTGATCCAGCAGACATTATTT
>JAGRAL010000378.1 GCA_020434605.1 Bdellovibrionales bacterium | reverse complement strand
AACCTGTTGCTGAAATGCTTAACGTTATGGATAAGAACACTGAAACTTCTATTATGTCGAGATTGGAAGAAAAAGATCCAATTCTTGCAGAAGAAATTCGTAAACTTATGTTCGTATTCGAAGATGTTATCAAGATCGACGATCGTGGTATTCAAACGCTTCTTAAAGAAATTGATAACTCTAAGTTATTACTTGCTCTTAAAACAGCAAATGAAGAAGTTAAAGAGAAAATCTTTAAAAATCTTTCAACTCGTGCAGCCACAATGTTGCGTGAGGACTTAGATAATATGGGTCCAGCTAAGCTATCTGATGTTGAAACTTCTCAACAAGAGATCGTTAACGTTGCAAGAAGATTAGAACAAGAAGGTAAGATCCTAATTGCTAGAGGCGGAGCTGAAGATGCCCTTGTGTAAAGAGAAGGTAATTAAGCGCGATCATACAGAGGCTTCTGTTACTGATTATAAAGTCAGAGAGATTCGCGCACCTATTGCTGAATCAGTTAAGAAGTTTGATGACATGCAAGAAAATAGAGGTAAAGAGACTTCCTTTAAAATGGATCCTCTTTTAGCCTCTATTACTGGTCATGCTAAAATCCAAGATGAAAAAATTAAAACCGAGGTTGAAAAACTCGCTCTCGAGAAACTAAAAGAAATTGAAGAGAGAGCTTACCGTGAAGCTTATGAGTTAGGAAAGACTGAAGGGCATGCCCAGGGTGTTAAAGATGCACAGCTTATCATTGAAACCAAAATGAAGGATTTAGAAAGTATTACAGAATACCTGTCTTCCCTGCGTCCAAGTTTACTAGAAAAGAACGAAGCAAAAATAGTGGAACTGGCTTATGCATTTGCTGAGAAAATTGCTCATAAAGAAATCGAAAGAGATCCAAACTATATCGTTGGCCTTATTAAGAAATTAGCAGCAGGTATTCAAGAACAATTAGATACCACGGTTAAAATATCTAAAGAAGATTTTGATTACATAGAGTCTATGAATCAAACTTTTAAGAGAGATATTAAGCTTGGTAAAAATGCAAAATTAGAAGCCGATGATAATCTTAAAAAAGGTGATTGTGTGATAGAGACCAATTATGGAGTTGTTGATGCATCTTTAGATGCAAGAATACAGCAGCTATGGGAGGCTGTCGAAGACCATCTGCCTAAGGCTGAGGGCGCTTAATGGAAAACAGATTGGATTTGGACTTTTCAAAATACATAAAACTTTTAAATACCTCTCCAGTTAATAAAGAAGTTGGCAAGGTTACTAAAGTTTTAGGTAGTAGGATCGAAGGTTATTTGCCTGGTGCCTGCTTGGGAAGTACATGTTCAGTATCAGTTGGCTACGACAAACATATTTTGGTGGAAGTGGTAGGTCTGAATGATCAACGTGTAGTAATGATGCCGTATGGTGATATGTTGGGTGTAAAACTTGGGTCATCAATAAAATTGATTAGATCATCGGCGACTGTAAAAGTTGGAAAAGGTTTACTAGGGCGCATTATAGATGCAACTGGAAACCCGCTAGATAATAAAGGCCCAATTGTATTGATAGATGAGTTACCATTATATAGTACGACTGTAAATCCGCTAGAGCGGGAGCCTATCCGAACACCGATAGATTTGGGTGTTAAAGCGATTAATACATTTATCTCTGTTGGCAGAGGGCAGCGAATGGGTATTATGGCAGGCTCTGGCGTTGGTAAATCAGTCTTACTAGGAATGATGGCAAGAAACACAAACGCAGACGTAAACGTGATCGCTTTGATTGGAGAGCGAGGGCGTGAAGTAAAGGATTTTATCGAGGAAATACTAGGTCCAGAAGGTCTTAAAAAATCAGTTGTCATTGTCGCTACAGGCGATGAAAACCCTCTTGTTAGGTCGCGAGGTGCATTTTTTGCGACGGCAGTAGCGGAGTACTTTGCAAATCAAGGACAGCAAGTTTTACTAACTATGGACTCGGTAACTAGATTTGCAATGGCAATGCGTGAAATTGGTTTATCCTCTGGTGAGCCGCCTGCATCAAAGGGCTACACTCCAAGTGTGTTTTCTACTTTACCTAAACTATTAGAGCGCGCAGGTAGTTTTACAAATGGTGGTAGTATAACAGGTTTATATACAGTCTTAGTAGAAGGCGATGATATGGATGAGCCAATCGCTGATGCAGTAAGATCTATTGTTGATGGCCATATAGTATTAAATAGAAAGTTAGCCCATAAGGCCCATTTTCCAGCAATTGATGTCTTACAAAGTACAAGTCGTGTGATGAAGAGTGTTGTGCAAAAAGATTTTTATCAAGTCTCATTGGCGGTACGAGAACTAATGGCAATTTACCGCGAGGCTGAAGATTTAATACAAATTGGTGCTTATCAAGAGGGTAATAACCCAAGACTTGATAAGGCTGTTGAATATAACGAAAAAATCACGCAGTTTTTAAAACAAGATGTTGATGACAATGCTACCTTTAATGATTCTGTCGATTTTTTAAGTAGTATGCAGCAGGTGATTAATCGATGAAGAAGTTCCAATTTACTTTCTCCACCTTACTAAAACTTAAGTCTGTTGCTGAGGCACAAGCGCAAAAAGATTTGCAAGACATTAAGGCTAAGGTACGTAGTGAAGAAAAAATTCTCTACGCAATGTACGAAAGTGTGGAGAATTCATACCAATTAGGATTACAATATAAATTAGAGGGTACTGAGGTATCACCAAG
>JAGRAL010000377.1 GCA_020434605.1 Bdellovibrionales bacterium | reverse complement strand
ACTTAATTTTTATGAATTTCTTTATCAAAATCTTGTTCGATCTCTCTAGCGCGGTTAACGGCCTTATTAAAACTTGCTGCTATTAAATTTTCAACCTCTAGAGATCGCAAATGCATTAAACCCGCATGGGTAGTTCCCTTTTTTGACATCACTTGATTTTGTAAATCTGTTAAATTTAAAGATTTATTATCTGCAGCAAGCTTAACAGTACCTAAAAAAGTTTGAAGAGCCATCTCTCTAGAAATGTTGCTTGGAAAGCCTGATGACTCAAGCCATGATTGCCAAATCATAATAAACTCATAAATAAATGCCGGGCCACTAGCGCAAGCAATAGTCAGAGCGTTCATCTCATCACCCTCTTCCACTGGCACAACTAAACCTAGTGGGCTTAACAATTTTTCGGATAACTGCGCTAGAGTTTCTGATTCGTTTAAAACACTGTAGCCAACAACTCCCTCTTGGATTTTAAGTGGCGTATTTGGCATCCAACGGACTAGCTGTTCAGTACCTGGGATCAAAGATTTTAGAGAAGCAAGACTTACTCCAGCGGCTAAACTAACCACAATATGTTCATTCGTAAAAAGTCCACGCACAGACTCAACGGCTGTTACTATGTCTTGTGGCTTTACACCTAAAATAATAATGCCGCAGTTTTCGATTAACTCAGCACTAGAGTTTATCACTTGCAGACCAGGAAATTCAGCTTGCAATGCATGAAGCTTCTCTGGGTTACGATTTGTTACATAGATATCTTTTAAGTCAATAACTCCTGATTTTAAAAAACCAGATAAAATAGATCTTGATAAATTTCCTGCACCTAACACACCAATTTTTTTTGCTTTTATAAAGCTATGTATCCAAGTCTGCATCGTATCCCTCTATGAAATCTTCCAATCTTTAGTAGATAGTACCTCTAAAACTCTCTCAATGGGTAAACCCATTATATTAAAAAATGAATTGTCATGAGAAGATACAAAAGATCTTCCCATCCCCTGAATTCCGTAAGCTCCAGCTTTGTCATACGGTTCATCTGTATCTAAATATGCTTCTAGTTCCTCCGGTGAAATCACCTTGAACTCGACTTTAGACGTAACACAGTCCGTAAAAACTTCTTTTGTATCTAAGTTCCACAGGCAGAATGCAGTCTTGACGGCATGCGTGCGGCCTGAAAGTCTAGTTAGATGGGATTTGGCGTGAGCACGATCTTTTGGCTTACCTAAAATATCATCGTCCAAAACCACCACAGTGTCTGCTGAGAGCACGATTGTGGGTCTAGACCAAAGACTTGCGTATTTTTCAATAACTGCACTAGCTTTACGTCTAGATAATTCCTGAAGTGCATCATCTAAGCTCATATTTTCATTCAAATTTTCCGATATTTCACTAGAGAAAGTATGAAGTGGAATATTAGCATTTTGAAGAATTTCTTTACGTCTTGGAGATTGGGACGCAAGGACTAATTGGTACATAGTTTCTCTAGAGGTTAAGTTTTATGGGTTTTGCCGAAATCATTCTTTTTTTTAGCTTACTGCTTTTAGGTATTTCTGTATACCTATTTATTTCATTCTTCATGGGTGAAGGTGAAGAGCAATCGGCACTCTCGTGGGCTTCTGGTGAAGAGCCAGAGAAATCTAAATCTGGTTTTATAGAATTCTCACGTCCTATCGCTCACCGTTTTGCACTAAACCTAGCAAAAAAAATAACAAACAAGCGTTACCGCGATAATACATTTAAAAAAATCAAAGTCGCTGGTTTATCTAGAGAGTTAAACGTTGATGAATTTATCAGTATCCAGTTCTTATGGGGATTAATATTTCCTGTATTTTTATTTATATTAAACTTTGCACTTCAGCTTGGCTTTCACCCAATGGTTATTATTGCAATGAGTATTGTAGGTGCTGCCTTCCCAATCATTCACTGTAATACGGAAAGAAAAAAACGTTATCAATCCGTTGTTATTGATTTACCATTTTTTATTGATTTACTAGCACTATCAACAGAAGCAGGTCTTGACTTTATTGGAGCCATACAACGAGTTGTTGATAAGGCAGAAAACTCGGTACTAGCTGATGAGCTAGAAATTGTTTTAAGAGATATAAAGCTTGGTCGTTCAAGAAAAGAAGCTCTTCGTGATATGTCAGAAAGATTAAACATGTCAGAAATCACTAGCTTCGTTGCTGTTCTAGTAGATGCAGACGCTACGGGTGCTAGTATTGGTAAAGTTTTAAAACAGCAATCAGAGCAGATGCGTATGGAAAGATTTTCCCGTGCTGAGAAGGCCGGTGCTAGAGCATCACAGTTAATGCTGATTCCGATGATGATATTTATTATGCCAGCAATTTTTATAATGGTATTTGGGCCTGTAATTTTACAATTCATGGGTCAGGGAGGAAAGTAACTTGCAACTACGTAACTTACATTCTGATCAAATCATTAGTGACGACGTAGGTATTGCGGCAAACTTTACCTCTAGGTTCTTTGGTTTAATGGGAAAAAGAACCATGGAGCTAAAAAAATGTTTGTGGATTACTAGGTGCAATAGTGTGCATACCTGTTTTATGAACTTTGCCATTGATGTGGTGTTTTTAGATCAGGATATGAAGGTAGTTGCGATTAAGGAAAAGGTAAAACCTTGGAAATTTACTTGGCCTGTTATAGGAGCCAAGTCAGTGCTAGAGTTTTATGAACAAAACATTGGTACAAAAATGAAACTTGGAGATCAATTGCATGTGGGCAATTAGAATTTTAACAGGAGCACTGGCCGGAAAGACCTACTCTTTGAAAGAGGGGGATAACTACATTGGTCGTGGATCACAAGCTGATATTCGCTTGCAAAGTGCCGGTGTATCTAAAGATCATTGTGTAATCACAGTAAATGGAAACAAGGTCATTTTACTAGATAAAAACTCTAGCAATGGAACTTTTGTCAATGGCTCAAAGGTTGTACAAAAACAACTCAATAATGGTGATAAAATTGGAATTCACGATGTGCTGGCTGATGTACAGTATAATGTGATTCCATTTCCAAATATGACTCAGCAAACTTCAAATAGTTTTTCTGCTGGTAATCCAAACTATAGTGAAGAGCAAAATATGTATTCGCAGTCACCTGACTTAAATCAGCCAACTGCCACAAAAGCGCCAACTAACTTAAAAGAAAGCATACAGGTTTATGTTGATAATGTTGTAATGCCAGCTGTTTACCGACTTATCGAAGTATTCGAAATGAAGTGGGTTTTAGGATCATTTGTATTAGGGTTTATATTGTTAGTAACTAGTCTATCTATGATACCAATGATGCAAATCACAAAGCGAGGTATCGAAAAAGAAAGTCAGAGACGAGCTTTAACAATCGCAAGAAATATTGCCAACATCAATGGCCGCTTGCTAGAGCAAGGTTTAACTGGATCTCTTAGTGTTGCCTCTGCCAGCAGAGAAGAAGGCGTTAAGCTAGCTGTAATCGTAGATGCCAAGAATAGTCAGATTATAGCTCCAGCTAGTAAAGTAGGAACGTTTGAGAACAATCCGTTTTTAAATACTATTCGCAGTAAACCATACGAGTTTGTTAACAACTTAGGTAATAGTACCATTGGTGCTAGCGTACCGATGCAAGCTTATAATGCTGACTTACAAACAGCTACCATTGCCGCCTACGCCGTGGTGATTTATGACATTAGTGCACTTAGTATTGATGATGGACAAACTTTAAGTCTATTTGTTCAAACTTTAGCGATAGCCTTATTACTGGGATACATTTTATTTTACTTCATGTATAGAATCATCGAAAAACCTATCTTTGAATTGAACCGCTCTATAGATGGTGCCATGAAGCAAACAGGGTCTGTTACTAGTAAGTATGTCTTCCCTATTCTTCAACCGTTGATTGTAAATATCAATAGCTTATTAAATCGAACTAGCTCTTCTGCCGAGGGCGGGGGCTCCTTCTATGTTGATCGCAACTCTGAAGCACAAAATATTGTTCGACTTTTTGAAGGACCAAGTTTTGCTGTAAATAAAGATTTAGTGATCATAGACTGTAATTTAAGTTTTGAAAATTTAACTGGTATTATTTCTGGCAATATTCAGCAACAAGGATTAGACAGACTCAATGACCAGGCTCTTATTTTAAGTATTCAAGATTTGATTGAGCGTGCAAAAATGCAACCCAATTTAATTGCCACTAATGCTATCGAGTTTAACGGCAATTCAATGGAGTTGGATGTACAGGCTATTAGTTCTGATAAAGAAATAGAGTACTATATATTTAGTATTAAAAATGGAGGTGTCCAATAAATCAAACGGCTGTAAACACCTCAGGCATAGCTTTCTTATTAAAGGTACAAAAAACTACTGACAAGGGAGCTGTGTATCAAATGGCCGGTGATCGACTTCAATTAGGAAGAGCCGAAGACAATGATATTATCATTAAGGACAATAAATGCAGTCGTTATCACGCTGTACTTGAAATGCGCGAACACGGCTTAGTGATTAAGAATATTAGCACAAATAACCGTGTTTTT
>JAGRAL010000376.1:2060-2864 GCA_020434605.1 Bdellovibrionales bacterium | reverse complement strand
AGAATAGTTTCAATATGATTAAGAGCATCTTCAGCGCTTTTCTTTTGTGGGTAGGTAGCAGATCCCATTGTTAGTTCGCAAAAAGTATTCGCAAGCGCTACCACGCGGGAGAGTGGATTTAACTTCATATCCCAAAGTCTTTTAGGAAAACCTTGCCCAATCGAATTTTCATGATGTTCATAGGCGATAGCTGTTATGTCTGCTGGCAAACCTTCAATGGTACTTAGTAACTGCACACTTCTGTGTGGATGGTTTTCATATTCTTTTACTTCATCGTATGTTAACTCGCCTCGTGATTTTTTTAAAATTTCTGGGGATAACTCGCGCTTACCTATATCATGTAAAAGACCGCCCAAACTTAGTTTTTCTAAGGTTTCAGACCGAGTCCAACCAAGAGCAACTCCAATCATAGGAGAAATAAAACTCACACCCATTGAATGTCTAAAAATTTCTTCAGATACTTTGTTGAGCCCCTCTAAAAGAGCATTGATTGAAGTTTTCTGTTGAACTAATGTTACTACAGATTCAGAGATCACCTTAGCACTATCAAATGCTTCACCGCCTAAACCCATCTGCGTAAATCCATCATAAATACCACTAGCAACTCGATTCATGATAGAGAGCTTTGCTTGCTCATCAACTTTATCACTATCAATGATCATACCGGCAATAAACACCTGCTTTTTTGTCATTGCACTGTAATCATCTTTGTAAACATAGAGCTCGTTGATTTCTTTATCTTTATACTGAGCCAATTGTTTTAAATCTATCTTTGAACCCTTACGAAATAATAATATAAACTTA
>JAGRAL010000376.1:0-1964 GCA_020434605.1 Bdellovibrionales bacterium | reverse complement strand
CTTGAAATGGGTAGTGTGACTAAATCTTCTTTTTTGGGATTCATATATCATTACCACTTCATAAATTAAAAGGCATAAGTAATTGATACCCCAGTATCAACAGCGTATGACAAGCCATCTGCATTAAGAATCAAGTGAAGTTTAGCATCTAACAAAAGATAAAGACTTTGAGTCATCATAAAATCATATCCAGCAGCCAAATGCGGTAATACATAAAATGGCAAATCTTCATCAGGAACTTCTGTATCTGTAGCATTGTATGTAACTGTGGCATCAGTGATCTTAGCAATTTCTAAACCGTAACCCCACCAAAAATTATCTTTAGAGCTATCATAGTTTCTAAGCGTTGCTCCAAAGGCCAACATCTTTTGCGAAAACTCGGCAGAATTAGCAATCGATCCAGAAAATGTAGCATCCCCTTCAAGGTCGTGTTCACGCAAGCTAAAATAAAAACGAATCATTTTTTTATCATTCCATGGATGATCATAGTGCAGACCAATAAAGCTAGAAGTACCGCTTAGGTCTTTTACATTAACATCTAAACTAGGAGTAGTATCACTTGTAAAATCAAACTCCCCGATATTAACGTATGAAAAGTGGTAAAATACCCCCACACCGCGTTTAGTATGATAAGCACCACTCCGGTTATTACTAGACTCAACAACACGAACTCTTGATTCTTTTACATCGGATTCTTTTACCCAACCAAACTGAGTTCTACCGCCTACTTCTACTTTTATTTTCTTCCACGCTCCATAGTCTCTAGTCGATACTGGCACGCGGTCACCTGACTCAAGGTTTGTTAAAACATCGGCATTTGCTTTTGGCTTTTTGTAAACAGTCACATCTTGTCTAATTACTAATTCTTGAACTTCGGCTTGGAGGTTCGGGGGGCAAAGTAGCCCCCCGACAATTAAAAATACAAAGAAAAATTTATTAATAACAACCACTTCCATAGCCTATCAAACTTATGTAAATACTGTAGCTAAAGACTATAAAACTAGCCGCGAGTCCTAATTCAACTTGACCCTATAATCGAGTCAGCGTAGTGCTATCCCATATAGCGAGGTCTACAATGAAACTTCCTCTACACGGCATTCCTGAAGAAGGCTTAAGAGTTAACTTTAATCACGAGACAAAAGAATTAAAACAATCACTTGAACAATACTTTCCATCCTCAACCTATGAGGGTGAGATCGAACTTCGCCCAGCTGGTGAGCACTTTCATTTAAAAGGACATTTTAACTCAGACTTAAAGTTAACTTGTAGCTTTTGTAATGAGCCCTTCGATTATGTAATTGATGAGGACTTTCAAGAGATATTAGCTCCCGTTTGGGAAAAGAACCTTAAAACCGCTTCTAACCCAAAGGAAATGTTCGAATCTGACGTGGAGTTAATCACAGGCCTTGAGGGCGAGGACTTTTATTTGTCTGAGTACCTAAAAGAGGTCGTGGAGTTTGCACTCCCTGCCCACCCAAAATGCCGCGAAGACTGTAAGGGCTTATGTTTGACCTGCGGCTCTAATTTAAACGAAACCACTTGCGAGTGCTCAAAAACAAGGCAATCGACTTCTATGGCTTTTAGCGGCCTTAAAGATTTAAAGATTGACAAGAAGCATTAGTAAGCGATACTTTTCCCCTTCATTTAAACATTGGATTTTATTACGTTAAGAGAGGTTTTAGATGCCACAACCGAAGAGTAAAGTGAGTAGATCACGCAGAGGAATGCGAAGAAGTCACGATTTTATTACCCGCTCTGCTGATAGCAATTGCAGTAACTGTGGTGCGATCACTCGCCCTCACCGTGTATGCAATGAGTGCGGATACTACAAAGGTAAAGAAGTTTTAAGAGCGAACTAAATCTTTTAACTAGGATGTCTCTTGTTTCAGACACGGATTGCTGGCACAGGGTCTTATCTTCCCGAAAAGACCCTCACTAATCATGACCTTGAAAAGTTAGTAGAT
>JAGRAL010000375.1 GCA_020434605.1 Bdellovibrionales bacterium | reverse complement strand
TTTCAGGTACGCGTAAAAAGCCTAGGTCTGTTCGTTTAAACAGAGTTTCTCTGGCGGCTTTTGCTTTTTCAAGGTTATTTGTGGGTTTTACCGATATTAGTTTCATTTATGTAGAACATAACTTTCAAATATAGCTTAAGTCAAAAGAACTTGAGTGCCGGTTGGTTGTCAGCAGCTTGTTTTAATGCTAAATTTTATGACTATGAAAATTACTGAACATATTAAAAAAGCTGAATTAGCAAAAATACCTACGTTTTCCTATGAAATAGTACCTCCTCCCAGAGGAAGAACGATACAGGATATTATTGATTCTGTAGAGGCTGTAAAGCCATTCAACCCTGCATGGATTGATGTGACAAGCCACGCATCGAATGCATACTTTAATGAAAAACCAGATGGAACAATTCAAAAAAAGATTCTGCGTAAAAGACCTGGCACATTGGGGATCTGTGGAGTTATTCAAAATCGATTTCGCGTAGACACTGTTGCACATATTTTATGCAAAGGTTTTACGAAGGAAGAAACTGAAGATGCTTTGATTGAATTAAATTATCTTGGAATTCACAATGTCTTAGCCTTGCAAGGAGACTCTCCAAATCATATCAAAGATAAGCTAAAGGTAGAGGCAGCTAATGAATATGCATCTGACTTGGTTCAACAAGTAGTTGATCTTAATGCTGGTAAATTTTTGGATGATATTAACTCAGGAGCATCATTTGATTTTTGTGTAGGGGTGGCGGGTTATCCTGAGAAGCACTTTGAGGCAGCAAATCTACAGACAGATATTGAGTATCTAAAGAAAAAGGTAGAATTGGGCGCAGAGTACATAGTTACCCAAATGTTTTTTGATAATACTAAATTTCATCGTTTTGTTGAGCTTTGCAGAGATTCAGGAATTAAGGTGCCCATCATTCCTGGTATTAAAATTTTAAAAAATGCCAATCAGTTAAAAACTCTGCCTAAGAATTTTTATATTGATATTCCTATGGAGTTAGCTGATGAAATCTCAAAAAATCCTGCGCATGCTAACGAAATTGGTATTAGATGGTCACAAATGCAGGTAGATGATTTGATAAAATCTGGTCATCAAAATGTGCATTTTTACATTATGAACGACAGCAAAAACGTAGTCGAAGTCGTTAAAAAATTTAATTAGACTGCTATTTCAGGCGCCGCGTACCTATAGACTTTACATAAATAAAATGTGCCATCATTGTATGCATTGCGTTCATAATTAGAGTGGACGCAAGCCTCTGTATCCCTCGACCAAAGAGATGTAGGTTATTTGATAAAAACTACTTTTAAGGTCTAATTTTTATCGTAATGCTTTTGACCAATAGAGACTTGTTGGTTAGTTTGTGAACATGCAGAAACATCCTTTACTATTAGAACTTGAATCTACCCTACAAACCAAGATTTTATTTTTAGATGGCGCCATGGGCACTATGATTCAAGGCTATAAACTACAAGAAGAAGATTTTCGTAAAGGTTACTTTGAATCTCACCCTAAAGATTTAAAAGGAAATAACGATTTACTTAGTCTAACAAGACCGGATGTGATTAAAGCCATCCACTTAGAGTATTTAGAAGCAGGCTGTGACATCATTGAAACCAATACGTTTAATGGTACTTCAATTGCACAAGAAGATTATGGCCTAAGTTCTTACGTTCGTGAAATTAATGTAGCGTCAGCAAAAATTGCCAAAGAAGCTTGTACTGAGTTTATGTTAAAAAATCCTGGCACAAAAAAATATGCAGCGGGAGCTCTGGGACCAACAAACAAAACAGCATCACTTTCTCCAGATGTAAATAATCCTGGCTATAGGGGAGTGAGCTTTGATCAGCTAGTTTCGGCTTATTACGAACAAGCAAAGGCTTTGATTGATGGGGGAGTGGACTTATTACTTCCAGAGACTTCGTTTGATACTCTTAACTTAAAAGCATGCATCTACGCGATAAAACAACTAGAAGAAGAACTGAACTGTAAACTTCCAGTGATGTTGTCTGTGACCATCACGGATTCATCTGGAAGAACTCTTTCTGGACAAACTGTTGAGGCTTTCTATAATTCTATTCGTCATGCCAAGCCTTTAAGTATAGGGATTAACTGTGCGCTTGGGGCAAAAGAGATGCGCCCATACATGCAAGAGCTCGCAAAAATATCTGAAACATTTGTTTCTTGTTATCCTAACGCAGGTTTGCCTAACCCGCTTAGTCCTACTGGCTATGATGAAACGCCAGAGAGTATTGCAAACAGTTTAAAAGACTTTGCGGAATCGGGATTTGTTAATATCGTAGGTGGTTGTTGTGGTACGACTCCAAAACATTTAAAGGCAATTGTTAGTGAGCTAAGTAAATTATCCCCTAGAAAATTACCGCAGATTGCACCAAAGATGCGTTTATCCGGATTAGAGTCGCTTAATTTAACCTCAAGTGGCGAGAGATCATTTGTAATTGTTGGTGAAAGAACCAATGTTACTGGCTCTCCAAAATTTTCGGCACTTGTAAAAAAGGGTGATATGCAAGGTGCCTTACAGGTTGCTCGTCAACAGGTAGATAACGGGGCTAATATTTTAGATATTAATTTTGATGAAGGTATGATTGATGGTGTTGAGTTTATGAAGAACTTTTTGCACCTTGTTTCGAGCGAACCAGATATTTGTAAAATTCCTATTATGATAGATTCTTCTAAGTGGGAAGTGATTCATAACGGCCTTAAATGTATTCAGGGTAAATGCGTTGTTAACTCTATTTCTTTAAAAGAGGGAGAAGAGGCTTTTTTAGCACAAGCTAGGGAAATTCAAAAACTAGGAGCAAGTGTTGTGGTTATGGCTTTTGATGAAAAAGGGCAAGCCACATCTATTGCAGAAAAGGTAAGAATCTGTAAGCGTGCTTATGACTTATTAACTTCAAAGTTAGATTTTGATCCAGCAGACATTATTT
>JAGRAL010000374.1 GCA_020434605.1 Bdellovibrionales bacterium | reverse complement strand
CTAAGATTCACACGGTATTAGCAGAGCTTCTAAAAGATGATGATGTATTGGTTTGTGTTAAAGCAGCAGAGGCATTGGATAAGATTAAACCCACAGATCCCAAGGTTTTAGAACTGATGAAAGCCTCAGATTATTAATTTGAAAATTAAGTTTTTATTTTTCTAACCTAGAAAAAATAAGACAAGCGTTTGTACCACCAAAACCAAAGCTGTTGTTTAAAACGTGGCTTAGTTTTTTCTCGCGTGCTCTAAGCGGTACATAGTCTAACCTGCAATCATCATCAGGATTTTCTAAGTTGATTGTAGGTGGGACAATCCCTGAATCTAAACTCATAATTGAAAATACACTCTCTAGTGCACCGGCTGCGCCTAACAGGTGTCCTGTCATAGATTTTGTACTTGAGATCCAAATATTTTTTGCATGATCTTTAAAAAGGTTTTCAATGGCAATACTCTCTAGCGGGTCTCCGGCAGGAGTCGAAGTACCATGGGCATTGATGTAATCAATTTGATCTGCATTTAAGCTAGCATTGTTTAATGCTAACTGCATAGCGCGTTTTCCACCTTCACCTTCTGGTGCGGGGCTTGTCATGTGGTTAGCGTCACTGGTTGTGCCGTAACCTGTTACTTCGGCATAAATCTTAGCTCCACGGCGTGAGGCGTGTTCGTAGTCTTCTAAGATCAATGTTCCAGCGCCTTCACCTAACACAAATCCATCTCTACCTTTATCCCATGGGCGAGAAGCTTCTCTTGGAGCTTCATTTCGAGTGGATAGGGCTTTCATGGCAGAAAAACCACCAATGGCCATTGGACATAAAACGGCCTCAGCCCCACCTGCGATCATAATGTCGCATTGACCTGATCGGATGTAACTGACAGCTTCACCAATCGCGTGAGAGCCAGAGGCACAAGCTGAAGTAATAGAGTAATTAGGGCCTTTAGCTCCCAACATAATACTTAATTGGCCAGAAGCTAAATTTGTAATTACTTTTGGAATAAAAAATGGTGTCAACCTAGTAGGGCCACGTTCTAAAAGAACCGAGTGCTGCTCTTCGATGGTTGGAAGACCGCCCATGCCAACGCCCATAAAAATACCTGTGCGTTCAGAGGGAAGGTCTTCTTTTTTTAATCCCGCATTTTCTAATGCCATTAAAGATGCGGCAATAGAATACTGAATAAATAGATCCATTTTTTTTACTTCTTTTAAAGAAATAAAAGGTTCAGGTGTAAAGTTTTTTACATCCCCTGCGATTTGCGCAGGAGATACCGAGGCATCAAACCTAGAGATTTTTGTAATCCCACTTACACCTTTGCACGCATTTTCAAAGCTAGTCTTTGCATCTAATCCTAGTGGCGATACAGCTCCTACGCCAGTAACTACAACACGGCGTTGAGGCAAACTTTCTCTGAAAAAACGATTTTGCATAAAGAATCCTATTTAGTCTAATTTACCTTTTGATTTAAGGTAAGTTACAACGTCACCAACTGTACGTAGTTTTTCTGCTTCATCATCAGGAATTTCTAAACCAAACTTTTCTTCCATAGTCATGATTAATTCAACGATATCTAAACTATCAGCTCCTAAATCATCGATAAATGAAGCTTCCGTTTTAATACGATCCTCATCTACTCCTAGTTGTTCGCAAATTAGTTCTTTTAATTTAACGTTTACAGACATTGTGTCTCCTTTTATTGTTTCTGTTTCCATATTCACTTCCTTTTTAATTTTTACATTCTCATGCCGCCATTCACATGAATGGTTTGGCCGGTTATATAATTAGCTCCATCACTTAATAAAAAAGCAACTACTTGTGCAACCTCATCAGGGCTGGCAATTCGTCCTAGTGGAATTTGAGTGATGATTTTTTGTTTTTGATCATCCGTTAATGCATCTGTCATCTCTGTTTGAATAAAACCAGGAGCGACAGAGTTAGCTCGAATATTTCTACTTGCCATCTCTAGGGCAACAGATCTGGTAAAAGCTTCGATTCCAGCTTTACTAGCAGCATAGTTTGCTTGGCCTGCGTTTCCAGTCGTACCGATTACGCTCGAAAGATTTACGATGCTACCGTTTCTTTGTTTCATCATTGTTTTTAAGACAGCTTTTGTGCAATAGTATGTGCCATTTAAGTTTGTTGCTATTACATCTTGAAAGTCTTCATCTTTCATTCGTAGTAAAATTTGGTCTTTAGTAATACCAGCATTATTAACGATTCCATCTAATCCACCTAAGCGCTCGATGGCTAATTGTATGGCTGCTTCTGTGTTTTTGCTGTCACGAATATCAAGTTCAAAGCAAAAATGATTTTCACCTGGGAGATTTTTTAAAACATCTTCGGCGCTTGTTTTATTTTTAGCATAAGAAAAGGCAAGGGTAGCGCCAGCATTAGCCAAGGTCTCGACAATCGATTTTCCGATTCCACGACTTCCGCCTGTTACAATAATTTTTTTAGCCTTTAAAACTACCACCTAAAAAATCCTTCCAATTCTGCTCTAAGATCTTAATATCATCTAGGTTTTGCATATTGAATGTCGTAAGCTCATTAGAGTCAATTTTTTTCACCAAACCGCTTAGTACTTTGCCTGGGCCTAGCTCAAGAAACAGGCGAATTCCCATTTGCTTCATACTTATAACGGACTCCGTCCAACGCACTGAGCCGGTTATTTGGTAAATTAAGTTTTGTCTAATTTCATCAGGATTTGTGTGCGCTTTTGCATCAAAGTTTTGAACGATAGGAGCTTTAGCAGTGGCAATGTTTTCTGCTTCAAGTAGTGCTTGCATTTTATCTTGTGCAGGTTTCATCAATGAACAATGAAAGGGAGCGCTTACTTTTAGAGGGATAAACTTTGCTTTTTTGCCAATAAGGTCCTCTTTAAAATTTTCTCGTAAAAAATTGCAGGCAATCACGTCGCCACTGACTACAACTTGTCCAGGAGAATTAAAATTAGCAGGCTCTATTACTTTTCCAGTCTGTTCACTGGCCCAAGCACAAATTTTTTCTACGTCCTTATCTTCAACCCCAAGAACAGCAAGCATAGCACCTTTTCCAACCGGCACGGCCTCTTGCATAAATTGACCACGACTTTTTGTAAGCCTTAAGGCAGATGAAAAAGATAAAGCTTCGTTAGCAACTAAAGCTGAATACTCACCTAGTGAATGCCCAAAGGCGGGTAGGGGAGGTAAACCTACAATTTCATGAATCACTCGGTAATAAATCGTAGAGGCAATAACAAGGGCTGGTTGTGTGTTTTCTGTTTTATTTAGCTCTTCCTCTGGGCCTTCGAGAAGTAATTTTTTAAAGTTAATTTGTAGAGTGTCAGAGGCTTCCTCAATAGTTTGTTTTGCTATATCAAAGTCATCGATTAAAAACTTAGCCATACCTACGAACTGACTGCCCTGACCAGGGAAACCTAAAGCTAACATAAAAACTCCTTAGTAACGTAGAAGAATACTGCCGCTAGTTAAACCAGCGCCAAATGCAGTAAGTAAGATATTTTGACCCCTCTGAATTCTACCATCTCGTACCGCTTCATCAAAAGCTATAGGCACGGTGGCGGCCGAAGTATTACCTGTTTTGTGAACATTCATAATGACTTTATTAGTGGGCATACCAAAGTATTTAGCTACTGCCTCGATGATGCGACCATTAGCTTGGTGGGGAACTAGCCAGGCGATGTCTTTTTCTTGCATATTGTTTTGCTCTAAAACTTTTTGACAAGATATGTTCATCGTACGTACAGCATTTTTAAAAATTTCTTTGCCATTCATCTTCATGTAGATGCTTTTGTCTTCTATGCAACCTTCGGTAAAAGGTTTTTTTGATCCACCAACAGGTAGCTCTAACAAGTCAGCCAAGTTTCCATCGGCTGCTAAACTATAAGAATATATCTTACTAGAGGAAGATTCCTCGGCGCGCTCTAAAATCATGGCTCCCGCACCATCACCAAATAAAATGCAAGTGTTTCTATCTGTGTAGTCTACTAGTCTTGATAGGACTTCAGCCCCCACAACGAGTATTTTTTTATAAACTCCACCTTGAATCATATTATGAGCTAGAGTCATGCCGTACAAAAAGCCAGAGCATGCGGCAGAGATATCAATGGCGGGAATGGGTTTACAGCCCAGTTTACTTTGTAAGTAACAAGCTGTTGATGGCATTCGTTGATCTGGAGAAACTGTAGCAAACAATATAAAATCAATATCGTCTGCTGTGCAGCCAGCTGCTTCCATTGCACGAGTGGCAGCAACGTATGCTAAGTCAGAAGTAGCTTGGTTGGGGGCAGCTATGTGCCGGGATTCGATACCAGTTCGCTCCATAATCCAATCGTGGTTGGTATCGACTAACTTTTCAAGGTCATGATTTGTAAGGGTCTTTTCTGGAAGATAAGACCCTGTGCCAGCTATCCGTGTCTGAAACAAGATACATCCTAG
>JAGRAL010000373.1 GCA_020434605.1 Bdellovibrionales bacterium | reverse complement strand
GTTTTTGTTATTATTTTTGGCTTTTTAGTGATGGTTCAAAACTTTGGCATCAATGTTATGTCTTTGCTTGCTGGTCTTGGGCTAGGTGGATTAGCTGTGGCTCTTGCAGCACAAGATACTTGCGCTAACTTCTTTGGATCTGTAATGATTTTGTTAGATCGTCCTTTTCGTATAGGTGATATCATCAATGTCGCTAACATTGAAGGTACGGTTGAGGATGTTGGCTTTAGATCTACTAAGATCAGAACATTTTATGGCTCACTAATTACAGTGCCAAACGCTGAAATGGCTAAATCTCACATAGATAACTTAGGTGTTAGAAAGCAAAGAAGGGTTAGGTTTCATCTAGGGGTAGAGTACTCGACAAAGCCTGATTCAATGAAGAAATTTATCGAAGGTGTTAAGACAATCATCGCTGCAAACTCTCTATCGGATAAAGACAATATCACTGTAGCTTTTGATAGCTATGGTGATTTTAGCCTTAATATCCTACTTAACTTTTTTCTTAACGTACAAGATATCAAGGGTGAGTTGGTAGAGAAAGAAAAGATTCTTTTAGAAATCTATGCACTAGCAGACTCGCTTAATGTTGGATTTGCATTTCCAACACAGACAATTCATTTGTCTAAGTCCCAAGAGTAAAGTTTGTTTTGAATTAATCCGTTATTAAAATATTGAATAAATGCGGTGAGCTCATTTTTGAGCTCATCTTTTGTTACCTTACTAAGATTTTCAGCCTTTGTGATTTTATTGGGGTCTGTGTAAGTATAGTAATCGTAAGTATTTTTATTGCTGTCATACTCTAGTGCGTATGATTTTTTTACTAGGTGATAAATGCCATTGTTTTGAAAAATAGCCGTCCCGTCATCATTTTGCCAAATAGATCTACCAAAAAGGGTAGTTTGTGGTTGGGGCACGTTTAAGTAATCCAAAATGGTAGGCAAAATATCAGAGTGCTGAACTACTTTATTTGTATTGGCGCTAAGTTTTTGGCTTGGGTGGTAAATAAGTAGGGGTACCATGTAGCGCCCTAACATCGTTGCATAGTCCACAGACGGAGACATTTGAGTGTGGTCTCCTGTGATAATAAAGAGAGTGTCTTTATACCAGTCATGCTTTTTGGCTTCATTAAAAAATTGCTCTAAAGCATAATCAGTATAGCCTATGCTCTCATGAAGTGCAGTTGGCCCTTTTTTAAATTTATTTTTATATTGTTCTGGGATTGGGTAAGGTTGGTGTGAGCTCAAAGTAAATACCATAGAAAAAAATGGTTTTTTAAAAGTATCTATTTCTTTAATCATATATTGCAAAAATGGCTCATCATATATTCCCCAGTAACCATCCGTATCTTCCGGTTTTGGATACCTTTCAAGGGGGTAAAACTCATTAAAGCCTGCAAGCGCTGCAACTGCATCAAAATACATACTTCCATTTTCTGCGGCATGAAAGAAGCTAGTGTGATAGCCAGAATTTGATAGTTGCTCACCGATACCGTGCCATGTATTAAACTGAAATTTAGACTTTGCTAATGGGTGATCCATTAATGATGGCAAGCCAAAGACGATAGCAGGAACGGCCTCAATGGATTTTCTGCCGTTGGCAAAGTTGTTTCTAAAAAATAAACCATCCTTTGCTAGGGAGTCTAAAAAAGGAGTATAACCCTCACCATTATTTGCAATACCCCAAAACTCTGTAGCAAAACTTTCTAGTAAAATAACAACGACATTTTGCTTGTTGCTATGCCTGTGTGTTCCATACTGAGGGGGTGTGATTTTGTTATAAACTTCTGACCATTCGGGGTAGTAGCTTACAGGTAATATAAGATCCTTGTTGCTGCTTTTCAATAAGGTAAAGCTTGAATTTAAAGTGAGAATGGCCAAATGACCACTAGCCACTGTAAATGCGTATGATGGTTGTAATACTTTTTTTTGCATGCCTCCACGGATACCAATAGCAACGATGCTTAATAGCACAAAGCTAATGATCGTGTATTTTAAAGCCCCTTTTGGGATGGGCTTATTAGATGTGGGTAATTTTTTATAGAGTCTAACTAGAACTACAGCACTTAAAATGCAAAGTAGCGTGATGTGCCAATAGTTAACAATGAATTGCGAGAACTGATTTATTATTTCAGATTTTTGCGCACCTAAGCCTGTAGTCATGCGAGCGCCTGTAAAGTTATAGTATTCAATGTCAGCAATGTTTAAAATAAAAATGGGCAATTGGCAGATTATAAAAACGCTGGCCACTATTTTTTGATAGAAAGATTTGTAAACAAAATCAAGTGGAGCTAGTAGAAGTAAAATATAGGGCGCAGATAAAATTAAGACAGTAGATAGGTCTATTCTTAAGCCGTAGATAAACGCCAACGCTACATCACTTGTGGTGTTGTTGATAAATAGCTTGTGGTTTATCAGATAAAAAGCAAGCCTTGCAAGGCTATATAGCAGCATCATTACTGCTATATTTTTTAGGATTACAATTATTTTTTCTTTAATAGAATAGTTCATTACTTTAACAAGAAATCTTTTAAGGACATGTTTCCTAAGATCCAGGCAATATAAACTAAAAAGAAAAGTAATATACTAAATAGCAAGGTGGTTCTACGCTTTTCTTCTAAGTTAGAGAGGATTGGTTTGCTGTAACCAATGCCTAAACCATATGTTAAGAAAACACTAGTGAAGTAATGAATCGCCCCGATAACTTCAAGTAATTCTTTCTCTCTTCTGTGTGATACAAAGGCTTGTAAAATAATGGCAAGGGCTAAGTAGGTTGCAACTAACTGTAATGGTGGTAAGAAAAAACCTTTTGATTCCACCCAATGCCTGATTTTAGGTCTTTTGATAGACATAAGAGGTAAAATCACATTGTGGGTGATCAATCCTAAGAACAAAATCTTACCAAAGATAAGTTTGTTGATGCCAACCTCTCCAACTTTTAGATTATGAAGGTTGGTCTCCGCTTGTTTGTTGTGAGTTAAAAAGAATTCACCAGCATTAATATCGGCGATTCGCTGAAACCAACTGATCTCTTCCATCGAGCCAAAGA
>JAGRAL010000372.1 GCA_020434605.1 Bdellovibrionales bacterium | reverse complement strand
GTCTCCCTGGACACAGGTATACTAAAAAACAAAAAATTATCTTCTAATATTTTATATAAATGTAAATTATTCTACTGTAACAAGACGATCAAAAAGTGTGAGCGATTACTTACACTCTTCGTATTCGCGGTATCTGATAATATAGCTCAAGTTTGCACTACTACCTAAGTTAAAGCTTGTGTGATTGACCGAGTAAAATCTGGCACCTTGTAAGTCACCAGCAGAGGTAATTTGCACCCTGATCTCGAAGTCCTCACCGTTAAATGGACCAATGATTGCGCCGTCGGTATTATACCAATAATGAAAGTGTGCATTATATTCATTGTGATCAGAAAGCACCTGTCTTTGCATGTAATCACCACGGTCATCAACAAAGACAATATCGTCATCGCTATCATTGCCAAATGTATAAATCCTTAAACTGTACTCATTGTCAGCTGAACCTTGAGATCCATCGTTAGAATCAACGTTACCATAAAAGTTTAACATTAGGCCGTCTGTACCCTCATAGAAAAAATTGTGAAGTTCGTAACCGATTGGAGTTGGACCATTGATAGGATGGGCAGATGCTGACTCATATCCATAGTTAACGATGGCTGAGACATCACCAGTATAGGTCACTATATCACCTAAGAAAGTTTCATTGGCATCATCAAGCCAAATCCCCAGCTTCTTACCTGGTACACATATACTAGTATTGGTGTTCGTGCCATCAGTGGGGCTAAAGTGTACCTTACCGCAGTTTTGAAAGCCTGCAGCCAGCATTATGCTTAATACAGCAATACTCATTGTAACAAAAGTCTTAGATTTCAGAAACATATGGGCTTTACTCCCTACTGTCTCTTTTTCGGACGTTTGGTCAGTAAACTTAATAGGTCAATGCCTATATTCATTATACAGTATTTAGATCTGTAAGCCCCTCATTTTAGAGATAAGATCAAAAATATAAGGTTTCCAATTAAAGAGGAAGTTCTTCCCGAGCAGAAATAAAAAGAACAGGCATATCACTTTCAGTTAACACACTATTTGTAACACTACCTAATTTAACAAAGTCTTGTCTCTTAATTCCCCCGCGGCCGTGCGATACCATTGCGATCAAATCACAATCCAAGTCTTTTACATAATTCATAATGGTTCTTGCCGCTCCTGATCCATCCACAATGCAATCGACTTGCTCACTGTTGTTAAAGTAGCTCGATTTTAATTCTTTTAAATACTCTTTTAATTTAGGTGAAATATCAGCTTCGATATCATCAGGTATACTTAGCAATGTAATTTTTGATTGATACACATTTGCCCAAGCTTTTACATAAGGAATCACTTGCTCGGCAATTTCTGAGCCGTCTAAAGGAACTAAAATATGTCTAAACGCTGTGGACCTGGATTTCCAATCATCAGTAGGTCTAAAGATTAAAACTGGTGGAGTTGTAGCGTATATAACTTTGTACGCCATCGAATCAGCAATCAGTCGATTGATAGAGTTTAACTTACTAGATGCAATACAAATTAAATCAAACTTATTACTTTCGCAAAGTTCTAAGAGGCTATTTTTGATATCACCTTCAATGATGCATGGATCTACTTTAATACTTTCACTGGACCAATTTTTTACAAAATTATCAATGAACTGGTGTGTACTATTTTTTTTATCTTTTTCAACTATGTGTGCGGGTGTAATGATTGCCCCAAAGTCAGAAGCAATTTTTAATGCAGAATAAAATGAAATATCAGAGTTTAATCTGCCACTCATAGGCACTAATATATTTTTGATTTTGTAATTTAGGTTCAAGCGATTTGTAGCTACATCCAGCTGACGAATATTAATTACTGATGATAATCTTGAATCAATTGACTCTGGAGGGGCCCCTAAACGTTTTTTATAGAGATCAAAGACTAGGTATAAAAGCGGAACCATCAATACGTAGCTCCAAGCTCCTTCAAAAAAACGCTCTTCAAAAATAATAAGTGTAGCAAATGTTGCACAAATCGCTGAAAATGCAGTTAAAATTATTCCAACTAAAGATTCAATATTTTTTATCTCTCGATAGTAACGGACAAACCGTTTACATGCAGACCAACCCGTCATGGAAAGCAGTACAAACACACCTGCTGCGTATAGTGCTAAATATGTTTCCTCATGTGTTCCTAAACTTACAAAACAAGCAATCACTATAAAAGCTTGGGCCCAGGCAGGAAATGTAGGTACATCAAATTCATTTCTTCGTCCCCAGCTAGCTGGTATGTAGTGTCTGGCACGCAAACCTAACGCGAGATTTTGTATGCCCTGCGCACTTGCTGCCGCCGCTGATAACAAGACAGCAATACCAATTAAAGTTCCTGCATATGATAACCATGATGGTAACAAAGCATCCATAGTTTGTGTAAAGACCGATTTAGTGAGATCAGATGGGTCAGAAATTTTTAAAATCGCAGGCCCTACAACAAGCATTGTTACTACTGTCGTCCCCATAACTATCAACAAACTACCGTAAGCCATTCGACTACGTTGAGCCGCATTTCCCTCATAGGATGCAACCAAGTTAGCAAATATCTCTATCCCAGTCATAAGGGCCAAAATCCTGGCAAACCCACCAAGCGTAAAGTTTAAATGAGTAGAATCAAATGCTGCGAGCTTAAAGTCTGGAAAATGCAATCCTTCTTTCCATATCACAGTACCCACCATAACCCATAAAAAAAGAAGTATTAGAGCTGTAGCTGGCCCAAAAAACTCCGCTGAAATTTTTGGTCCTCTGTTAACTGCAGCAGCAATAAAAACAGTAAAACCCACAGCTATCAAAGTTCTAGAACTAATTCCAAATAAAGCAGCATTCAATATCGGAAAGCGGTCTGCAATAAAAGTTACAAGGGCCGCAATACTTACTAAAAAAGTTAGCGTGTATTCAATCACTGTAATGGCTGCATTTATCTTAACAGCCCAGCCACCAAACTCTTCTTCACTTAATCCACTTCCACCACTACCATCTGTAACCCATTTCATAACATAGCGATACATTGCCGATACTGTAACAACTGTAAATACAGCCAACCAAATGGAAGCACCAAATGTAACTTCGGCAACACCGGCACCAACTATCAAAGTTAGAAACGGACCAAATACATAAAGAGGAGAAGTAGCTGGATCACCTCCTCCAGCTAGCGCACCTTGTAGTGAGTTTTTTAATTTATAGGATATGTGCGCGCTCATATGTACTCCAGAACATCTTAATTGTTTTGGGTAAGGCTACCACTTTTAATATGCAAATCTCTTTGAGGAAATGGTATTTCGATTTTCTCTTCTCTAAACAAACGATCTATTTCAAAGCGAATATCACTACTAACTTTTTCAATGCTCCATATATTTTCACACCAAAACCGTAAATCAAAATTAAGAGATGAATCCCCAAAATCCTCAAAAATAGCTTCAGGAGCAGGTGAATCAATCACTTCTTTATGACTACTGGCGGCCTTAGCTAATAAATCTCTAACTTTTAGAACATCAGATCCATAGGCAACACCTACATGAATATGGTTTCTAATTCTTTGACCCGAAAAACTATCGCTAATAACTTCCTCAGAAATAAGTTTAGAGTTAGGAATAATAATACTCACTTCATCTCTAGTTTGA
>JAGRAL010000371.1 GCA_020434605.1 Bdellovibrionales bacterium | reverse complement strand
TTATAAAAAACTCGCCCAGCAAATCAAAGACAACAAAGATATATTAGCCAATGAAAACGATGAAGAGCTTCGTGCCATGGCCAAAGAAGAAATGGGCAGTCTAGAAGAAGACCTAGCGCAAACAGAACATGAATTAAAATTAGCACTTCTTCCAAAAGATCCAAACGACGGTAAAGACATTATCTTAGAAATTAGAGCGGGTGCTGGTGGAGATGAGGCTGGCTTATTTGCAATGGAACTTTTTGAGGGTTATGCGCATTTTGCAAAGTCACAAGGCTGGAGTGTTGAGATTCTGTCTACTTCAGAGGGTAATGCCGGCGGTTACAAAGAAGTTTGTGCTTCCATTACTGGGGACAAGGTTTTTTCAAGACTAAAATTTGAATCCGGCGTACATCGAGTACAAAGAGTTCCTAAAACAGAAACGCAAGGGCGCGTGCACACATCTACAGTTACAGTTGCAGTCTTGCCAGAGGCCGACGAGGTTGAAGTTAATATTAATATGAATGATGTTAGAGTAGATGTGTTCAGATCAGGCGGAGCTGGTGGACAAAGTGTGAACACTACTGACTCTGCTGTAAGATTAACGCACATTCCTTCGGGCTTAGTTGTAATTTGTCAGGATGAAAAATCACAAATAAAAAACAAAGCAAAAGCATTTAAAGTTTTATACGCAAGATTATTACAGGCAAAACAGGATGCTGCGATTAAAGATGCATCTGATGCTAGGCTTTCACAAATTGGTACAGGTGACAGATCAGAGAGAATCAGAACTTACAATTTTCCACAATCAAGAATCACAGACCACCGAATTGGTCTTACAATTCACTCTCTAACTGACGTGATGGCAGGTCATATGGAAAACATTGTTGATCCAGTGATTGCACACTTTCAAGCCGAGGCACTAAAGTCTCAAAGTCAGAAATGATCTTAAGAGAAGTTTTAGAAAAGACCGAAGCACATTTTAAAAAGTTAAACTTTGAGCGCCCTCGATTTGAGGCAGAAATGATTTTATCTGCAGCTCTAAATTGGAAGAGGATGGAGCTATTTTTACGATTAGACTATCCTCTGCAAGAAACTGAGGTAGTTCGCTGTAGAGACTTTGTGACAAGAAGAAGTAAGGGGGAGCCTCTAGCCTATATTGAGGGGCAAAAAGAATTCTATGGATATAATTTTTCGGTAAACAAAAGTGTTTTGGTTCCGAGGCCGGAAACAGAACATTTGGTTGATAAAGCGCTCGAGTTAATAAAAAAGAACAATCTTAAATCCTTATTAGATATTGGTACCGGCAGCGGCTGTATACCTATCGCCATATTAAAAAATACTAGCGAACTAGTTGCTACTGCTGTTGATATATCTGTGGATGCCTGTGAAATCACTAAGTCAAATGCGTCAAAAAATGAAGTAGCAGAAAGGTTAGAAGTTATAAACTCTGATTTTTCAGCAAGTGATGCCAATGACTCATTAAATCTCACCAAGTTTGATATAGTAACTTCAAACCCACCCTACATTTCAGAAACAGATCTTGAGATTCAAAAATCTGTAAAAGACTTTGAGCCACATCTAGCTCTATTTGCAAAAAATAACGGCCTAGAGTTCTACCAGACTTGGTTTAGCCGACTTGCAGAGCAAACTAAATCTAAGACACATTTTTTATTTGAAATTGGATATACACAACGTCAAGAAATTGCCCAAATTCTTGATGATTTAAAAGTCTTTGAAGACATAGAGTGTTTAAAAGATTATTCTGGCAGGGATAGAATTATTTACTGCACTAAAAAGTAGGTTTTATGGATCGAATGTTAATTGATGGCGGTGTCACATTAAATGGTAAGGTAAAAGTAAGTGGGGCAAAGAATTCGATATTACCACTTTTATTTTCAACATTATTAGCCAAAGGAAAACATAGGTTTACAAACGTACCAAAGCTTGCAGACGTAGATTCAGCCTTAAAACTATTGCAAGAGTTAGGCGCTTCTTATTCATGGGAAGGAAATAGCCTAGAAGTAGTAACAAATGATCTTACATCCAATGAAGCTCACTATGATATCGTAAGAAAAATGCGCGCCAGTATACTTTGCATGGGACCACTTTTAGCACGAACAGGTTCTGCCAGTGTTAGTTTGCCGGGTGGATGCGCGATAGGCTCTCGCCCTATTGACTTACACTTAGAGGCTTTTCAAGAAATGGGCGCCTCTATAGAGAATAAAAGCGGTTACATCATTGCAACAGCAAAACCCTTAAAGGGAGCAAATATTTTATTTGATATTACGACAGTAGGTGGAACCGAAAATGTAATGATGGCAGCAGTTTTAGCAGAAGGATCTACAACAATTGAAAATGCCGCTAAAGAACCTGAAATTATAGATCTAGCAGAGTATTTAAATAAAATGGGTGCTAACGTTGTAGGTGCGGGTACCGGCGTTATTAGTATAACAGGTGTAAAAGAATTAAAACCAGCCACTCACGAAGTAGTACCGGATAGAATCGAAGCAGGTACGCTATTAATTGCAGGTGCAATTACTGGTGGGGATGTTGAGGTTTTAGACTGTAGACCTAAAGATATTGAAACATTGATCCACAAGTTAAGAGAATCTGGGTTCAAGGTAGACGAAGGTGAAGATTGGGTTAGGGTTTTTCCTAATAAATCCTGGAAAGCAGTAGATATTACGACAGCGGCACACCCGGGCTTTCCAACTGATTTACAGGCTCAATTTATGGCGCTAATGACAGTGGCACAAGGAACTAGCGTAATTTCAGAAACTATTTTTGAAAACCGCTTTATGCATGTACCAGAGCTGGTACGGATGGGAGCTCAAATTTCATTAGATGGGAATAAAGCCGTGGTTGAAGGGAACAGCATACTTGAAGGAGCTCCTGTGATGTGCACGGACTTACGGGCCAGTGCTGCTTTGGTACTCACTTCACTTGTTGCTAATGGAAAAACGCGAATTCAAAGGGTCTATCACGTTGATCGAGGCTATGAAGGTATCGATAAAAAATTTTTTGATCTTGGGGCAAAAATAAAAAGACTTAATGAACCCATGGAGTAATAAAATGGATGTGGTGACGATCTTTGAAAAAATAATAAAAAAAGAAATTCCTGCCGAGATAGTTTTTGAAAATCATAATGTTCTCGCTTTTAAGGATATTTCTCCTCAAGCAAGCACACACGTTCTATTTATTCACAAAGAAAAATCTACAAATATTAATGAAATGATTGAAAAAAATCCTACTCAAATTAGTGATATATTCAAGGCTATTAAAGAATTTACTGAACTTGAAGGAATTGATCAGCATGGCTTTAGGGTTGTCACAAACTGTGGGGCTCGTGCAGGACAGTCGGTTTTTTATACTCACTTTCATCTTCTCTCTGGTGAGAGTTTTGGAAATTTTGGAAGGGCTTAATTCATGTCAGCTATTTGGATTATCGATTTTGGTTCTCAATACACACAATTAATTACGCGAAAAACTCGAGAACTGGATTTTCACAGTGTGATTTTGACAGTTGAAGATGCCAAAGAAAAACTTTTAGCAGGCCAAAAACCCATGGCGATAATTCTCTCAGGTGGTCCACAGTCAGTGTTTGAAGACACTGAAGACTACACACCTTTTTTCCAATTAGAGATTCCCATTTTGGGGATTTGTTATGGAATGCAATTAATGGCGAAGTATTACGGGGGAACCGTTGAGAAAGGAACAATCGGAGAGTATGGAAAATCAGAAGTCATTGTCGAACCGGAACTTTCTTTACCCTTTAAAAAATTTACGGCCTGGATGAGTCACAGTGATCATGTTTCTGTTATCCCTGGTGATTTCAAAGTCGTCATCAAAAGCGACAATGGCTTAATCGCAGGGATCCAGCATACGAAGTTACCTCGCTTAGGCTTGCAATTTCATCCAGAAGTCCATCACACTGAAAAAGGGGCAGAAGTTTTAAGTTATTTTTTTAAAGAAGTTTCCAAATTGGAAGAAAATTGGAAGACCGGAGATATGCACTAAGAGTGTCTCACTGAGATAAAAAAGGCGAAAGATTCTTATGTTCTTTGTGCTTTTTCAGGAGGAGTGGATTCATTAGTTGCTGCGGCTATGGCCCATGAAGTACTAGGCGATAAGCTCTATTGCTTTTTTGTTGATCACGGTCTTTTAAGACCCCAAAATTACCATCATATTGAAGAACTCAAGCGAGAGATGCCTCTCAATATTGAAGTGATCGATGCTAAAGCCATCTTTATGGAAAAACTTCAA
>JAGRAL010000370.1 GCA_020434605.1 Bdellovibrionales bacterium | reverse complement strand
TTACCCTCACGAGTACGCTCACCCACACCAGCAAACACTGAGTAACCACCGTGCTCGGTAGCAATGTTACGAATTAATTCCATAATCAAAACGGTTTTACCAACACCGGCACCACCGAAAAGACCAATTTTACCACCTTTTAAATATGGTGCTAGTAAGTCAACAACCTTAATACCAGTTACAAGAACTTCTTTTTTAGTAGATTGATCTTTAAATTCAGGAGCAAGTCTGTGAATTGGCCAATTAACTTTTGCATTTACGGCACCCGCTTCATCAATTGGGTCTCCGATAACGTTTATGATACGACCTAAAGTTTCTTCTCCTACTGGAGTAGTGATCTTTTCGCCAGTATCTCTTACTGGGCTACCTCTAGTAACACCTTCTGTAGAGTCCATGGCAATTGTACGAACCATGTTGTCGCCAAGATGCTGCGCTACTTCTAAAACAAGGTTTTCTTTTTTGTCATCTATGGATGGGTTAGTCATGCGTAAGGCATTCAAAATTGCTGGTAATTTTCCGCTTGGAAATTCTACGTCAATTACCGCCCCTAGCACCTGTGATACTTTTCCTGCTTCCATTTATTTTCTCCTAATTATTTAATGCTTGCGCACCACTTGTAATTTCAATCAATTCTCTTGTAATCGCAGCCTGTCTTGCATTGTTGTATGACAGAGTTAGCTTGCGAATTAACTCTCCAGCATTCTTCGTCGCGTTTTCCATCGCGTTCATACGAGCTCCGTGCTCCGATGCTAGGCTTTCTAATAAGTTCTTATATACTTGTATGTTTATACTCTTTCTTAATAACTGCTCTGCAATTTCTTTGGCACTTGGTTCAAAAATATAGTCCTTAGAAAACTGTGATTCTGTCTCTGCCCACAAATCTTCTTGCGGTTGGATTGGTAGCAGGACTTGTGCTCTTGGTATTTGTTGAATAGCAGACTTAAACTCATTGTAAAACACTGTTACTTGATCATACTTTTCATCAAAATATGTCTTAACCATTTCTTCAGTGAAATCTAAAGCAAACTTGTAACTAATTTCTTTAGCCAAGTTAAGCACTGTCTTTTCAACGTTAACACCACGTCTACGTAAAAAATCAGCCGATTTTTTACCTACGGATACTACCGTGATATCTCTTTGTGATTTGTTTTTTGTAATATACTCAAAAGCAAACTTACTGATCGTAGAGTTAAATGATCCACAAAGGCCGCGGTCACTTGAAACTACTATAACCATTTCTTTTTTTACTACATCTGCTTTTACAAACAGTGGGCTTTCTATTTCGTTTGTGCTCGCAATTTTACCTACGATATTTGCAATCGTATTGGCATACGGGCGCGTATTTAATATGCCCTCTTGTGACTTACGAAGCTTGGCAGCAGCAACCATTTTCATGGCGCGAGTAGTTTGTCGCGTATTCTTTACGCTACCAATTCTTCTTCGTATATCCTTTAAACTGGCCATACTTTAACCACTACTTTGTTGCAGGTTGAAAAACTTTGTTAAACTCTTGTAGAGCCGCTAACAATAATTTTTTAGTATCATCTTTAATAGCTTGAGCTTGAATCAATTGATCCATCGTAGAGCTATGTTTTTGCTTCATAAAGTCTAGGAATTCTCTCTCCCAACGTTTTACATCAGGAAGCTCAATCGTATCCAAGAATCCGTTTGTAGCACCAAAAATTACAACAACTTGTTCGTACACAGAAAGCGGTGAGTACTGATCTTGTTTAAGTACTTCAACCAACCTTTGTCCTCTAGCTAGCTGTGCTTGTGTTGCCTTGTCTAGATCAGAACCGAAAGCAGCAAATGCTTCTAACTCTCTGAACTGCGCAAGCTCTAGTTTAATTGTACCAGCGATTTGCTTCATCGCTTTTACTTGAGCAGCACCACCAACACGAGATACCGAGATACCTACGT
>JAGRAL010000369.1 GCA_020434605.1 Bdellovibrionales bacterium | reverse complement strand
TGGCGTAATGAAATCTGTACGGCCTTCTCACACCGGTTCTCACAACTGTGGATGAAGTTGCAACCACTTTATAAATCCAAAGTAGGTATCGTTTTATTGCCAGTTTTATTTATGGCAATCGTTATAAACGACATAGTTAAACTAGTGTCAGCATACTTAGTTCGGATAGATCTAGTTAAACGACTCTTGTCTGAAGTTTTACGTAAACGTCTAGAAAGAGCTGAAAAAGAATCAGTAACTTATGGGCCGCCACCTGCAGACTATTTATCTTCATTTGATTATTACCTATCAGCAAGTGATGAGATCTATATTGAGCGTGATGGTTCGGTTAGTCAAAATGCTACTATATCTATAGAGGACTGGGTTAATGCTAAGTCTAGCGACGATCTCATGCTTATAGTTGGTAACCGAGGTATGGGAAAAACGACGACGCTAAATCGTATATGTAAAAATATCTCAAAATTAAGTGATACAAAAAGCAAGCGAGTTCATGCAAAAGTTGCTAACAGCGAAGATTTTTATAGCTGGCTCTCGGACTTACTTGGAACCCCAGTATCGTCGGTAAATGATTTTAAAAACTTTGACAAATCTTTGAATAAAAAACTGGTTTGCTTTGTCGATGATATTCAAAATCTATTTTTAAGTATCGTCGGTGGCTTTGAGGCATATAAGTTATTTTTAGAAATCGTTAGTCTAAAGACAAAAAATATATATTGGTGCCTAGCGGTTAATTCTCGTTCGTGGTCTTACCTTAAAGGTGTCTTAGGGGAAGAGCACTTTTACGGTAAGGTCTTGCACTTGCAGCAGTGGAAAGACTACGAGATTCAAAAGTTGATTTTAGTAAGGCATGAACAAACAAAGTTTAAACGAACTTTTGACGAGTCAATAAAAGCATATGGAGCTGGTGAAAGAATTGGACAGCAAGCTGAAGGTCAATTCTTTAGACTTCTTTGGGGGCAATCAAGAGGCAATCCTAGATCAGCTTTGATGTATTGGATTTCGGCAATCTCATCGCCACAAGAAAAACAAATTCACGTAGGTATTCCACTTTTTATCGGATCTGGCTTAGTTGCTACAATGAGTGATGATGCATTGTTTTTACTTGCTGCAATTGCTAGGCATGACAGCTTAACAAAAGATGAGTTAAAGAAAATTACGGATATTAATGATATAGTCATTCGTAAGTGTTTAAAAGAAGCAGAAGATAAAAACTTAATATGGTCAGATGCGGAAGAGAGGGTTCGAATTTCTTCTAGAGCTCAGTACGTGATTGACTATTTTTTAATAGGAAAGAATTTTTTGTATGAATGAACATGATTTAAGTAATGCGGCAGATATTTTCGATGTTTTAAGTTTTACTAAAATAGCTCTGCTAATTCTTGGTGTTGTGTGCTTGGGAATAGCTGTAAAGTTTGTTGCTTCTATTGGTACCGAGCTTAATAAACGCATTCCATCTAGAAGGTTGCTCATTGCGCAGATAATTACGACAATCTCATTTGCGATATATATTTTAGGTGGGGGGTATATATTCTATGGAGTCGTAAATCCTCCTAAAGCTTTAATTCTAGCGGTTAGTGGTACTCTGGCTGTTGCCTTAGGTTTATCTCTTAAAGATCTAGTCGCATCTGTAGTTGCAGGTGTGATACTACTATTTGATAGACCATTTCAGGTTGGTGATAGGATTTCCTTTCAGGGTGCATATGGGGAAATTCGAGCTATAGGGCTTAGAGCGGTTCAATTAGTTACATTAGATGACTCGGTTGTTACTGTGCCAAATAGTAAATTTATAACCGAGTATGTTTCATCAGGTAACTTTGGTGCTCTTGATATGATGGTAGAAGTTGACTTTCATCTGTCACTAGATACCGATTTAAGTTTGGCAAGAAGTTTACTATTTGAAACAGCAGTGACAAGTCGCTTTGTGTTTCTTAAAAAACCAGTAGCTATTGTTTTTAAAGAGGTTGAGTTTGCAAGTAGGCAGGCTATGCAGGTTAAGGTTAAATCATACGTGATGGATGTGCGTTTTGAAAAAGCTTTGCAAACTGATATTTTATATCGTGGTAATAAGGCTCTTATTGAAGCGGGAATATCTAGACCCTTACTTATAAATGATAAATCGGTATGTGTGTAAGAAGAGGTAAATATGAATGAACATATGCAAACATTAAGTGATCAGTTAAAAGAGGTGTGGAATCTACTGCGAGAGCCACTTTTGCAAATAAATGGTTCTAAGATATCAATAACAAGTATTTTTGTCTCAATTCTTGTTATTATTTTTACAATAAAACTAGCCAGATACATAGGTAGAGCTGTTAATCGAGGATTAAATAAGCGAGGTGTTGACTCTGGGGTTAGAGACTCTATTGAAAAGTTCTCAAGGTATTTAATCATTGCTTTAGGGATACTATTTGCTCTGGATAATTTAGGGATATCTATAAACTCACTAGCTGCTGTCGGAGCAGTTTTGATGGTGGGGATTGGTTTTGGCTTACAAAATATTGCTCAAAACTTTATATCTGGAATTATTATCTTAATTGAAAGACCTATTAAAGTTGGCGATATTATAAAAGTAGGTAGTTCAACGGGAAGAGTCGTAGACATAAGAGTAAGATCATCAATCATTCAAACTAGAGATGAAGTGAGTATTATTATTCCTAACTCTAAACTTATTTCTGAGGAAGTTATTAGCGATAGTTTTTCGGGTCAAAGAATTAGAAACCATATTCATGTAGGTGTTGCCTATGGATCTGATGTTCTAAAAGTTAGAGATTT